>JBPEXS010000256.1:0-46216 GCA_052031325.1 Thalassolituus sp.
TGATGAAAAGGATGTCCGGCGACAGGGTGAGTGTTCAGTCCTGTTCGGCGAACAGCATCAGCATCAGCCTCACACGCTCATCGCAGGGCTGGTGTTCAAGGGCATGATCCAGCTGCCAGTCACGCAGACGGGCCTCATCAGCAATGCCCTCAGAAAGATTGGCCGCTTCAATCGACATATCACGACCACAGGCATCGTAGAGACGCTCAAGCAGGCGTTTTGTGCCTTCCGGGTCGTGCGTAAATACGCATGGCTGTTCCAGGTCATGTTCCAGTTCGCGTACGACGGACCAGGGGGTTTCACCCAGCTGGTAGAGAGTGTGCTGACTGATACCGTGCAGATCTTCGAGGCTGTAGTCCCAGTCATCCCAGTCGTCATCTGGCTGGATCAGCACGGTTTTGATACTGCCGTCTTCCAGTGACCAGGCAATGGCTACGGGGACTGCCGTGTCCTCGTAAGAGCTGGCATCAATGGCGAGAAAATGCGGGTAGCTGGCCATGGTGTGGGTTACTCAGCAGGTTCGTCTTTGTCGGTTTCCGGGTCCTGGTTATCCAGAGACATGGACAGGGTAACAACCAGGGTGGTTGGCGTCAGCAGACGGCGTTCCATTTCCCCTCTCAGGCGACTGCAGACTGCGTACTCGAGCAGACCAGAGAGAGGGTGATCGGCCAGTTCACTGCAGGCCTGCTGCAGCTGGTAGGTCAGGGTGATACCCACCCGCTCAATACCGGTCGACAGTTCAGCTTCCAGAACGGAGGTGTTATTGAGTAAAGGTTCTTCCTGGATCAGCCGCTGCAGAATAAACATTCGCAGTGGCAATGCGTCAGAGACAATCAGCGACAGTGGCAGGCGGGTTTTAATTTCTGGAGAACCCGGCAGGCTGCAACCTGAAAGCCAATGATTCACGGCTTTGGCAAAATCACTGGCGCCATTCTGAGGTTCAGTGCACAGACGCAGGTATTCGGTATAGTCTTTGAGGCGTCCGGGCAGGACATCGGAATCCGGATAAAGCGTCTGCATTTCCTGCAGTAACAGCTCTTTAAAACGCATGGAGTTCTGATGGCTGACTGAACTCTGTAAGCGCCCCAGTTCAGCAGTCAGCTGACGTATGGTATCGCGGGCTTTCTGCTGCTCCAGGTAGAGTTCTTCGGTGCGTTTTGCGACCTGTTTTTCCAGGGTGGCAGCCAGTTCCTGCGCCGTGGTGCGCGCGGTAAATTCCTTGGTTTTATCAATGATGCAGATGAGCACTTCACGCGGGCGCGACTCTGAATATTTCAGGATCTGGAAGGTTACATCAAAATAACGTTTTTCATTGCGGAAATTGCGCAATGAAAACTCACCGTGGACACGGGGTATATGGCCGTAAAGCAGTTGCTGGATACGGTCCAGCTGCTCGGATTTCCGTTCGCCGTCGATGAGCAGCAAAAACCGCTCAATCGGATTGGTCATGGTTTCCAGCTCATGCTGAGTGGTCGACAGATGACGGGCGAAATGAATATTGCACTCAAGGTGATCGGATTCAGGATAGTAATGCGCAAAGCCGAGCATGGCATTTTCGATGGCAATGGTCAGCTGCTCCCGGGTTTCAAGCAGGTTATTCTGAACCTGCTCACGCGTACGGGTTTCTGAACTGATGGACTGACTCATGCGCTCAAGTGCCAGGGCTACCATGTCCAGTTCGTCGCAGCGCTCCCGGGCATTGCGTAATTCCGGAATGGCATCGATGTTATCAATGCGCAATTCTTTGACCCAGTCGGCCATGACATTAAGACGGCGGATAAAAAATACCCGCACGATAAAAAGGAAAAACACGGACACGGACAGGGCTTTCACAAACTGCGTCAGCAGAATGGTGAAGGCTTTGTATTTCAGATCTTCGTACAGGCCGGAATAATCCACATGAATGAACAGCCGACCAAGTTTGTAGTAGCGGGTGCCATTCTGGTGGGTCAGTTCAAATGAATATTCACGGCTGGCGCTCTGGTGGCTGTCACCGGCGCTCTGCAGGATGCGGTTGTTGTCGCGGATATAGACATAAACCACGCCCGGGAAATTCAGAATTCCTTCCAGCTGTGCCTCCAGCTGCTTACTGTCAAAATTCCACAGACTGTAACTGATGGATTGCTGATAACTGATTTTCAACTGCTCAAGGGTGCCATCAATGGTACGTAACCCGCGTTGATAATCGGCGTAAAGAATATACAGAGATGCAATCAGCGACAGAATGAAGCTGAACAGCAGAAGATAAGACAGGAGACGGGTTCCGATATGGCTACGGAGTTTGATCTCATTTATTTTTCTTGTCCGTGCTGTCGGCATGTTCCCTGATCACCGGAAAAATAATGGAATACTGAATACAAGGAGTCTGACGGATTCGCGTCAGCAAATGCTGTCGGCGGCTGTCGGGTGAAGTATAGCTGCTGATGGCGGAGTGTGTGTAGGGCTATTGGCGCCCAGGGACACTCTTTTGCTTCAGCAGCGGATAAATCAGAGTCCGACCAGGCGCATGAATTCGCTGCGTGTGGCCTGATTGTCGCGGAATACGCCTTTCATAACCGATGTACGCATCATAGAATTCTGCTTCTGCACGCCACGCATCATCATGCACATGTGTTGAGCCTCAATGATCACCCCAACGCCACGACAACCGGTCACCTCTTCAACGGCTTCGGCAATCTGCTTTGTCATGTTTTCCTGAATCTGCAGGCGGCGGGCAAACATATCGACGATGCGTGCAAATTTTGACAGCCCCAGCACTTTGCCTTCAGGCAGGTAGCCAATGTGGCAGCGGCCGATGAACGGCAGTACATGGTGCTCACACAGGGAGTAGAGCTCAATGCCCTGAACGACGACCATTTCATCGTTATCGCTGCTGAATACCGCACCGTTGACGATGTCATCCAGGTTCGACTGGTAACCACTGGTCAGAAACTGCATGGCTTTGGCAGCACGTTTAGGGGTGTCGAGCAGGCCTTCACGACCGGTGTCTTCGCCCAGCTCGTGCAGGACATTTTTAAACAGTGATTCTAATTCAGTCATAACGCTTTCTGATCGGGTTAGCGGGAAAGAGATTCTAGCGGAATTGCCGTTTCTTATACAGAGCTACCTGATTGTATAAGTCTGTTTTCCTGTGTGTGCAGTTGAGAGGACGATTCAAGAGGGCCCAACTTACGCAGAAAATCTTCGGCACCGGCGATGCTTAGGTGATTGATGTTGTGCTCACTGGCTGAATCCTGTGCCTCAGCCGGTGAGGTCCACCACAGGCTGCTGCTACCTTGCCCTGTGTTGTGGTCGCCCGGATACACACGGCCCGCCTGCAATGCCACGGCCTGGCCGGAATCGATCCAGTGAATCCTGGGCCATAATTCTTCCAGTAAGGGTCTTAGCAGTGGGAAGTGGGTGCAGCCCAATACCACATGGGTCATCAGCGGGTATTGCTGTAGCCAGTCATGCAACACAGACGTCAGATCGGCGCGGATATCTCTGCCACTGATCCAGTCCTCACTCAGCTGCACCAGTTCGCTGCTGCCCAGCCTGTGTACTGTGCAGTGCGGTGCAAAATCGCGGATCAGTCGTTCGGTGTAGACGCGGTTGACCGTGGCCGGGGTCGCCAGAAGGCCAATTTCAGCATGTTCGGAATCTGGGTACTGATCAGCAGCGACTTTAATAGCCGGTACAACACCGACGACGGGGATGGACAGGTTGGCGCGCAATGCTTCAAGCGCCAGGGTGCTGGCGGTGTTACAGGCCAGAACCAGCAGGTCTGGTTGTAAGCGCCTGACACTGGTACAGCAGAGGCTGACGATCCGTTGCTGCAGATCGTCATCATTACGGGTGCCATAGGGAAACCACTCGCAGTCCATCAGGTAATGCAGATGTGTCGTCGGAAACTGTTTACGGATCTCACTGAGAATACTCAGGCCACCGACACCAGAATCAAAGATCAGAATGGAGTGCTTCATACCAGGGAAGTAAGACTGCAGAAGGCTGCAGTCTATCAGAATGCCCCGGCTGAATCAGGTTATCAGGATTCCGTCAGAACCAGATTGAAGACAACGGGAACGGTCGTCGAGATGCTGTCCAGACCGGCAACCTGACGTAGTGCTTCGACGCCGCTTTCGAGGCCAAAGTCTGCCGCCTTGATCAGGACTGGAGTGGTGGTGCTGATCACCACCTGGCCGTCAGACGTGGACATTACCAGAACAGAGGCGGTAACGGCTTTACTGATGCCATGCAGGTTCAGGGTCATGTCGACCTCGGTTTCTGCCATGCCGCCGCTTTTCACCGATTCGATCAGGGGGCTGGGGATACTGGCACTGACCCTGGCTTCGCCAAACTTCATGGTCTCGAACAGGAGTTTCTGCATACGTTCATTACGGATAGGGATACCCGTTTCAACACTGCTCAGGTCGATAGTGAAGCTGGCAGTGCCGTTGTCAGAAATACTGCCACTGATGTCAGTAAACTCGTGAATCTCTGTGATGTTGGCTTTTTTGGTCGAAAGGAAGTGCAGGCTGGAATCACCCGTCAGTTGCCAGTCGGCCTGGGCAGGCAGGCTCAGAGCGAGGGTTGCCAGAGCAGCAGATGCAATACGCGCGGTTTTCATTGTGTTTCCTCCGGTGGTGTTGTGTGACAGGCTTGGCCAGGGCAGCTTCACTGCAATAATGTCACCTGTGGAAATCTGTACTCAACCAGCCAGTGAAGTTCCCGTTCAATGGCGGGTTTGTTGGCTTCTTCCAGCTGAAAGCGTTTCTTGTCCAGGGCAAACTGCTGTTTTGGGGTCAGCGCCCGGTATGCATCAAGAATGGGCATATCGCGTATGTCGTTATGGTGCTCCCGCAGGGTGGTCAGCTCATGACGTTGCCATACATCGGCATCCAGACCACGCAGCAGGTATTCGAGGCGCAGAACGCCTTCGCTGATGTCACACTGCTCCTGCAATACTGAGCGGGCAATAAAGCGGATATCTTTCACCAGTTCTTCCTGATGCTGACGCAGTTGCAGTTCCGCAGCGGCCTCTTCCTGTTGCTGAAGTTTTTCCTGTTCGCGGACTTTACGTAGCAGGTAAACCGCGTACCCGGCGAGTAGTGCAATAATCAGGGCGGCGAGAACAATGAGAATCAGAGTGAGGCTTGGCAAAGCAGTCTCCACAGTCGGTTGGATTTTGCGAATGATACCGTCACTCGTTGTGACTCCCAAGTCAGAGAGACGTTCAACTCTGTATGTGGCCGAGCGCTTCTGGAGGGCTGGCTGTTGAGGGGATTAAGATCTGGCTTATTCGGCTCTTATTCCGGTCTTAGTCGGGTGTTACAAATGACAGGCCTGACTGGAAAATCCAGCAAAATGAGTTAGGCTGAAAGGTGATGAAGAATAAGGATAACTCCATGCTGCTCAACAATCGCTGGGTCAGGGCGTCCGGAAGCCTGCAGGACAAACCCATCAGTATTCAGTTCCGCGAAGACTGGCCACTGGCCAGAGACCATGGTGATTACACATTATGTGTACAGATTGCCTGGCACGCCCAATCCCTGGATGACAGTACAGGTTTTCCGGCCGCCGCCGAGCAGGCGCGGATCGTGGCGTTTACAGAGCAGTTGCAGGCCCGGTTAGAACCGGACGAAGGCAGTTTTGTGGTGATGATGATTACCCACAGCGGTATTAATCAGTGGATTATTTACACCCGGGATCTGGACACCCTGCGTGCAGGTCTCGACAGTATGCCGGTAGAAGATGGGCTTTATCCGATTGAAGTGGTTGCTGATGAAGACCCTGCATGGCAGACCTTTCAGCAGGTACACGAACGCATTGATCCGGCCACGACCAGCTCAAGCTCAGAGTAAAGTTCTGCCTCAGCTCTTATCGGAGGGAGAAGCATCTGAGCTTTGTTCAGCGGCTCTGGCGGCTTCTTCCGCCATAGCCTGTTCTTCAGCCTGAACCATGTCTGGTGTTTCCAGAGAAATGCGGCCAATCTTGCCTGAGCGCATTTCGTGCAGCACCAGCTCCGCCGCTTTGTGGCGGTCAATTACCCCTCCGGGGCGCAGGCATCCACGCCGGCGACCGATCTCATCCAGTGCCTCCACACCACTTTCCGGCAGGGCTTTGAGTTTAAAGCGTTCGCTGAGACCTTTGGGGTAGCACTCCAGCAGATAACCCAGAGTAAACTGAGCAACGTCCGTGTATTCCATCGCGGTATCGCGCACAGCACCGCTTGCCGCCAGCCGGTAACCGCTGAGCGGGTTTCCGATTTTAGGCCAGAGAATTCCCGGGGTGTCGGAAAGCACGATGCCGTTTTTCAGATCAATCATCTGATTGGCTTTGGTGACTGCCGGTTCATTACCGGTTTTCGCCAGCTGGCGTCCGGCCAGGCTGTTGATCAGTGTTGATTTGCCGACGTTCGGAATACCCATGATCATGACCCGTACCGCGCGTTTCTTCTCCAGCTTGGCCTCACCAATCTGTCGGATCAGCTGCGTCAGTTGTTTGATCTGACGACGCTCTTCGGCGATCAGGGGAATCACCCGCACGTTGTCACCCGTACTGAGATAATCACACCAGAGGCGGGTGGTTTCGGGGTCTGCCAGATCCGACTTATTGAGCAGACGGATAACCGGCTTGTCACCGCGCAATTCATCCACCAGTGGGTTGCTGCTGGAGTAGGGCAGGCGGGCGTCGAGCACTTCCAGCACCAGATCAATTTCCGGCATGGCCTCACTGATTTTTTTCCGGGCTTTGTTCATATGTCCCGGGAACCATTGAATGGCCATTCTCTTGCCTCTTGCTGTCTCTGAAGTGTCTTACCCGGTGAACGGGCTGCGCAGGCGCACATGATACCCAGACCCTCGCCGAAACAAAATTGTCACGGTCTCTGTTTTAAGCTGTTGAGCGTTGTGAATCTGATCAGCCAGGAAGATGTGTATGGATCTCGTCCCTTCTGAACGTATCAACGCAGCCCTGATTCAGGGGCGTCATGCCTCAGCCACCGTATCCGGGCGTCGCCGCAGTGGTTTACTGCTGGGCAACCGTTTTTTATTTTCTGACAAAGCCGGATTGATGTGGATGCAGGCTGAGCCCGGCGAATTCCGGGGTTTACGGATCTGGCGTAAATAATCAGCAGGTGCTGGTGTCCCAGTCTCAGACTGTAGCCTGAGTCAAAGACGGCTGTGTGAGTCACAGGCTGTTGCTTGTGTCAGAGACTGCTGAGTGAATCATAGGCAACCCGTTACGGGTTGTTTATAGTGGTCTGACATAACAGGAGGACCCACTCATGAGCACAACTGACGATCGTATTCAGGCTGGCCTGCAGAGCCTGAACCCGGTATTTCTGCAGCTGGAAAATGAAAGCCATATGCACGCTGGCCCCGCCACGGACTCTCACTATAAAGTGACTCTGGTATCAGACACCTTCGAAGGCAAAGGTCTGGTTGCCCGTCATCAGTCGGTGTATGGCCTGCTCAAAGAAGAAATGCAGGGGCCGGTACACGCCTTGGCACTGCATCTGTTCACCCCGGCCGAGTGGGAAAATACCCAGGCAGTGCCTGAGTCTCCGCAATGCATGGGAGGCAGCAAGGGTGACTGACACCTTGAAAGTTTTTGCGACTCTGATCGTGAGCCTGTCGATGTTGAGTCTGTCACTGCTGCCACAGACGGTGTCTGCCAGTGACTGGCAGGAAGTACGTTACGACAAGGATGAAGACATCCGGGTGTATACCCGCAAAGTGAAAGGCTCTGATTTTAAGGCCTTCCGCGCGGTAACCAGGGTCAACAGTACCCTCACCGGGCTGGTGGCGCTGCTTGAAGACGCTGACGTTGCCAAAGACTGGGTATTCAAATGCCGTCGTATGGAGCTGATTGAGTCTGTCAGCCCCACCCAGTCTTACTATTACATGATCACGGACATGCCCTGGCCAGTGAAGAACCGTGACAGCGTGAGTCTTGCAACCGTCACTCAGAATGCTGACACCGGGCAGATACGTGTGGACATCACCGCAGCCAATGATATTAAAAAGTCGAAAAAAGGTTATGTCCGCATCCATGAGATGACCGGCTACTGGCTGTTTACACCTCTGGAGGCTGGCCTGGTCGAGGTCATTTACGAAGCCCATGCGGATCCCGGCGGTGGCTTACCGTCCTGGCTGGTGAACAGTTTTGTCGTTGATGCACCCCTCAATACCCTGCGTGGACTGCGCGAAAAAATCGGCAACGAGGCGTATCAGTCTGCCCGACGGGAATATATTGGCGAAATCTAACCTACTGATTTTTAAACGATTAGTGGGTTGTGTCATAATATTGTAACTTCGGGTGACTAATTTACCCGGTCCGGAAATTGGGTAGTTATCATGAAGTTACACCTTGTCAGTTTTTTCCTGTTTGCATGCCTCAGTGCCAGTTCTGTTTTCGCTGATACCCCTTTCGCTGACCTCAGGGCTGGTGTGTCTCATCATCTTTTCCGAATCGATGGTTCTAACACCATAGGTGCTGAACTGGCGCCCGCACTCGTGATGGCCTGGATGAAAGAGCAGGGTGTTGTGGGTGTTGGTATCAGCTCAGGTGAACGCGAGAACGAAGTCCGGCTGCGTGGTTTTCACCCGGATTCCGGCGTTGAAGTGTCGGTTGATGTTGCGGCTCATGGTTCCAGCACCGGCTTTAAAGCGCTGGCAGCTGAGAAAACGGACATCGCTGCAGCCTCACGTCCGGTCAAACCGAAAGAAGCAAACCCCAAACCTGGGGTTAACCTCAACGATCTGTCCAGCGAGCACATTGTCGGTATCGACGGTCTGGCGATTGTGGTACACCCCGCGAATCCCCTGACGTCGCTGAGTGTTGAGCAGTTAAGGGCCATTTTCAGCGGTCGCATCCGTGACTGGTCAGAAGTGAGCCTTGCACCGGGACCGATAAAAGTGCTGGCGCGCGATGAAAACTCAGGTACGTGGGACAGCTTTGAGAGCATGGTCCTGGGGGATGCGAGCCTGCGCGCGGATGCTGAGCGTTTTGAATCCAACAACAACCTGTCTGATCAGGTCGCCGCGACGCCGGGGGCGATCGGTTTTGTCGGTCTCTCTGCCGTTCGTGATGCCAAACTGCTCGCGGTATCTGCGGGTGATGTTATGGCTATGGTCCCCGATAAACTGACTGTGGCGACCGAAGATTACCCGCTTTCCCGCCGACTCTATATGTACACCGCCGGTGTCTCACAGAATCCGTTCGCCCGCGATTTTCTCCATTTTGTTGGCCGTGAAGGTCAGAGGCTGGTGGATCAGGTTGGATTTGTGTCGCAGGACGTGCGGGCGGTCATGCCTGAAAACTACAACCGCCTGCCGGAGAGCTTCCGAAGTATGACCTCCGATGCGCAGCGACTGAGTGTAAACTTCCGCTTTCAGCAGGGCAGTGCCACTCTGGATAACAAAGCGCTGCGGGATCTGGAGCGACTGGTGGAATTTGTTAAGCAGAATCCCGGTGCCGAAGTGATGTTGTTTGGCTTCGGCGACGAGAGTGTCTCTGAGATCCGCACGGAGTTGCTGTCGAAGCACCGGGCGATGTCGGTTGCTCGGGCATTGCGACGCGAAGGTGTTTTCCCGGATCTCGCCGCAGGTCTGGGCTCTGATCTCCCGGTATCCGGCGTCACGGACACCGAAGGTAAGCTTAAAAACCAACGGGTTGAAGCCTGGGTGCGCATGCCGCCTCAGATCGCCGACGGCGAATAACTCTCTCAGGGGTGCCCGGTCGCCCCTGAACTTCTCTCTTTCCTGTTTCATGTCCGACGCTTATCGAATGCTTGATTTACTGGCATAGAAGCTGCAGTGTTTTGAAATCCTTAGATTTATTCGATTGAGGTCCTGCGCTTTGTGAACGCGCCAGAGACAACGAAGCCCGCTCAGACGGGCTGGCAAGCCGGTCTGAACATGACACTGGAACATCGTGGTCTGAAAACGGTAATGACTGACCTGCACCATTTTGGACCACTGCGGGTTCAGAGACCCTTTTATCCTGAGGGCATGACCAGCCATATTTATCTGCTGCACCCACCGGGTGGCGTGGTCGGTGGTGACGGTCTGTCGCTGAAAATTCGTGCTAACGATAAAGCTCATGGTTTGTTGACCACGCCCGGAGCAACCAAGTTTTACCGCAGCGCTGGCGGCACCGCCCAGGTGGAGCAACGCCTCCGTGTTGAAGCGGGTGGTGTGCTGGAGTGGTTTCCCCAGGAAAATATCTTTTTCCCCGGTGCCAGAGTACGCATGAATACGCGGGTTGATCTGGCGGAAGGTGCAGCCTTTATGGGGTGGGAGATCAGCTGCCTGGGGCGGCCGGTCAATCACGAATATTTCGATCAGGGTGCCGTCGACACCTGCTTTTCCGTTTACCGCGACCGCAAGCCCTTTCTGATTGAGCGCCTTCGGGTCAATACTCCGGCTCATCTTAATGGCTCATCGGGCCTGAGAAACCACCCGATGCAGGGGCTGTTTATCGCCACCGGAGTCGATGAGGCCTTGCTGGAAACCTGTCGCGAACGCCTGAATGACGCCATGCAGGAGCTCCACACCACTCTGCCTGCGGGCATTACCCGTCTCGACGACCTGCTGGTGCTGCGTATACTGGGCGACTCGACTGAAAAAATTCAATCCCTGATGATTCCGGTGTGGCAGCAGCTGCGCCGTGATGTTCTGCAAAAAGACGCGGTCATTCCGCGCATCTGGAAAACCTGAGCATGGAACTGACACCGAGAGAAAAAGATAAGCTACTGATATTTACGGCTGCTCTGCTGGCAGAACGCCGTAAAGCCCGTGGTGTAAAACTGAATTACCCGGAGGCTATGGCCTTTATCACGGCCGCCATTATGGAAGGCGCCCGCGATGGTAAAACGGTGGCCGAACTGATGGGTGAGGGCCGCACGCTGCTGACCCGTGAAGAGGTCATGGACGGTGTGCCAGAGATGATTCATGAAGTTCAGGTCGAAGCGACCTTCCCTGACGGGACCAAGCTGGTCACCGTTCATAATCCCATCGTCTGAGGAGGCCTGAGATGATTCCTGGAGAAATTCTGGTAGCAGAAGGTGAGATCGAACTGAACCCGGGTCGTCGTACCCTTGAGATTGAAGTGGCCAACACCGGCGACCGTCCGATTCAGGTCGGTTCGCACTATCACTTTTATGAAACCAACAACGCATTGCAGTTTGACCGGGAAGCCGCCCGCGGTATGCGCCTGAACATTCCGGCGGGTACCGCCGTGCGCATTGAACCGGGCCAGAGCCGCACGGTTGAACTGGTGGAATATGCGGGCGAAAAGAAAGTCTATGGTTTCCAGGGCAAGGTAATGGGTGAACTCTGATGGCAACGATTTCAAGACAGGCCTATGCCGATATGTTTGGCCCGACCACCGGCGACCGCGTGCGTCTGGCAGACACTGAGCTGTTTGTTGAAGTTGAAAAAGACTTCACCATCTATGGCGATGAAGTGAAGTTCGGTGGTGGTAAAGTCATCCGCGATGGTATGGGGCAGGGGCAGCACGTCTCGTCACAGGTGGTTGATCTGGTGATAACCAATGCGCTGATCATTGATCACTGGGGCATTGTTAAAGCTGATATTGGTATCAAACATGGGCGTATAGCCGCAATTGGCAAGGCCGGAAATCCAGATGTACAGCCTGGTGTGGATATCATTGTTGGCCCGGGTACGGATGTGATTGCCGGTGAGGGCCATATCATCACCGCTGGTGGTATCGACTCTCATATCCATTTTATCTGCCCGCAGCAGATCGAAGAAGCGCTGGCCTCGGGTGTTACCACTATGTTGGGTGGCGGTACCGGGCCATCCACCGGGACTAATGCCACCACAGTGACACCGGGCCCCTGGAATATGGCGCGCATGCTCGAAGCCGCTGACAGCTTTCCGATGAACCTTGGGTTTCTGGGCAAAGGCAACGCCAGCCTGCCGTATGCCCTGCATGAACAGATTGCTGCCGGTGCTATTGGTCTGAAGCTGCATGAAGACTGGGGGACAACCCCTGCCGCCATCGATTGCTGTCTGACTGTGGCCGAAGAAACCGATACTCAGGTGGCGATTCACACCGACACCCTCAACGAATCGGGTTTTGTTGAAGATACGATTGCGGCCTTTAAAGACCGCACCATTCACACCTACCACACCGAAGGTGCGGGTGGTGGTCACGCGCCAGACATCATTAAGGCTGCAGGTCTGGCCAACGTGTTGCCGTCATCGACCAATCCAACACGCCCATACACGGTCAATACCGCCGATGAGCATCTCGATATGCTCATGGTCTGCCACCACCTGGACCCGAGTATCCCGGAGGATGTCGCCTTCGCCGAATCGCGTATCCGTCGTGAAACCATTGCCGCTGAGGATATTCTGCACGACCTTGGGGCCTTCTCCATGATCTCCTCGGATTCACAGGCCATGGGCCGGGTGGGTGAAGTTATTACCCGTACCTGGCAGACGGCTCACAAAATGAAAGTGCAGCGTGGCAGCCTGCCGGAAGACCCGTCTCACCATGATAACTTCCGGGTAAAACGCTACGTAGCCAAGTACACAATTAATCCAGCGCTGGCCCATGGTATGTCACATGAAGTGGGCTCTGTTGAGGTGGGTAAACTGGCCGATCTGGTGTTGTGGAAGCCCGCCTTCTTTGGGGTTAAGCCCGATATGATCATCAAAGGTGGCTTTATTGCCATGGCGAAAATGGGTGACCCTAACGCGTCGATTCCAACGCCTCAGCCAGTGCATTACCGTCCTATGTTTGGTGCTTATGGTAAGGCGCGTAATGCCACCAGTATGACCTTTATCTCGCAGGCAGCTCTGACGGCGGGCATATCTGAACAACTGCAACTGAAGAATCTGATTGGTGTGGTGAAAGGCTGTCGTACCGTGTCCAAGAGCCATATGATTCATAACAACTGGCAACCGGATATCTCGGTTGATCCGCAGACTTACGAAGTACGTGCTGATGGTCAGTTGCTGACCTGTGAACCCGCAGACATCCTGCCGATGGCTCAGCGTTACTTCCTGTTTTAATAAGACAACGACATGATTGAACTGATTAAAAAGCTGACTCAGTCAGAAGCTGATGAACTGCAGGGCGCAGAGCTTTTAAGTCTCAGCCTGCCGATTGACGCCCGTATTAAAAGTCGTCAGCGTGTGGTGCTGGACAACGGCACCGACGCCGGATTGTTTCTTGAACGCGGTACCTTGCTTCGGGGTGGTGATCTGCTGAGCGACGGACAGGGCACCTATGTACGAGTGTTGGCGGCTGCTGAAACCGTGACTACCGTACTCTGTTCTGACCCTCTGCTGCTGGCCAAAGTGGCGTACCATCTGGGCAACCGCCATGTGCCGCTGCAGATCGAATCCGGCTGGCTGCGTTTTCAGCATGATCACGTGCTCGACGATATGGTATGTCAGCTGCCCGGAGCAGCCGGTGTTGCTGAAGTCATCTGCGAGCAGGCACCGTTTGAGCCTGAGGCCGGGGCTTATCAGCAGGCCGCGGGTGGACATCATCACGGCCACTCGCATGACCATCCAGATGGTCAGCAACACGAACACCAGCATGAACACTCACATTCACACACACACGGGCACGACCACTGAGGTCGTGTGCAGGAACTGATATGCGTACACAATCTTTTGCTCTTTTAACACCTGTGGCTCTGGCCACGTTTCCAGCCTTCGCGCACGAAGGTGATCATTCTCATAATGCCCTGGCTGAGATCATTGCCCACGGCATGACCCACGCCGGTCACCTGACGATCCTGATACCGGCTCTGGCTCTGGTTGCCTGTGGCGGTGCGTTGCTGGCGCGTCGTATCCGTGCGGCTCAGCGTAAATCTGACGTGGAATAAGACAGAGTGTCGGCGAGCTTCTTCCGCTTACAGCAACTGATCAGCCCGTCACTACCCATCGGTGCCTTTACCTACTCTCAAGGGTTGGAATGGGCCGTTGAATCGGGCTGGGTTAAAACGGCGGATGACCTCTATCACTGGTTGGATTCCCTGCTCGACGGTGCCGTCGTCTCCCTGGATCTGCCGGTATTGCTGCGCTTGTATCAGGCGTCAGTGCACAACAGCAGCGAGACCTTTAACTACTGGTCGGAATATCTGCTGGCCTGCCGGGAAACATCAGAACTGCGGGCAGAAGAACAACAGCGTGGGCAGGCTTTGCTGACGGTACTGGATAAACTGCCTGACGCAACACAGTGGCCTGAGTTACAGGGGCAGGATTCACAATGGCGTAGCGCCATGTCCATGACCCAGTTAGCGGGCTTTGCACTGGCCTGTACTCGCTGGCAGATAACGCCGGAAAAAATGCTGCAGGGTTACCTCTGGAGCTGGCTGGAGAACATGGTCATCGTCGCAGTAAAACTGATTCCGTTAGGGCAGAGTGATGGTCAGCGGGTATTGTTCCGTTTTTCGGATCAGCTTTCTGATTTCTGCGAGCGGGGTATCCAGGTCCGCGATGAGGAGATCGGAGCAGCGTCACCGGCGATGGCCATTGCCAGCTCCTTGCATGAGACTCAGTATTGTCGTCTCTTCAGGTCTTGAACCTGAAAACTGGCCATACTGCCAGGGCCTTATTAATCACGAACAGATACAGGCAGCCCTGGGGCGTAGAACGCGACGAGTGAGCTGACCACAAACATCGAAACAGAACAGAATTGGAAGAACACCATGAGCGAATACAAATCTCCACTGCGTGTGGGTATCGGCGGCCCGGTGGGCTCAGGCAAAACCGCGCTGTTAGAGCAGCTGTGTAAAGCCATGCGCGATGACTACCACATCGCGGTGGTGACAAATGACATCTATACCAAGGAAGATCAGCGCATCCTGACCCAGGCTGAAGCCCTGGAGCCTGAGCGTATCGTCGGTGTTGAAACCGGCGGCTGTCCGCATACGGCCATCCGCGAAGATGCCTCCATGAACCTGGCGGCGGTTGAGAACCTGGCGCGGACGTTTGGTGATCTGGATGTGGTCTTCGTCGAAAGTGGTGGTGACAACCTGAGTGCGACCTTCAGCCCGGAGCTGGCGGATCTGACGATTTACGTCATTGATGTGGCTTCTGGTGAGAAGATTCCGCGTAAGGGTGGACCGGGTATCACCAAGTCCGATCTGTTGGTGATCAACAAAACTGACCTCGCCGAACTGGTGGGGGCAAATCTGGATATCATGGATTCAGATACCCGACGTATGCGGGGTGAAAAACCGTATGTGTTTTCGAATCTGCGTACCGATATCAGCGGTTTGCAGGACATCATCAATTTCGTCGTCAGACAGGGCATGCTGAAAAGTCACCAGGAAAAAGCATCGGCCTGACCGTACTGGCACACTCTTTGTGGGGATGTGTTACTTAACTACACAATAACCACACACTCAAGGCACCATTGTGGTGCCTTTTTTATGTCAACTTGTGCAATGCTGGTGCAAATAATGTAAAGAGCAGCCAGTGATCATTTCTTAACCTCACACTTCCAGAATATTCTTTAAAATCAAAGGCCAATTTCAGATTGTTTTTTGATCAACACTTGGTCATTGGATGACATTTGGAGACTGTGTGTTCAATTTACGAGCACATTCAGCTCACTGTGCTTCGCAATTGTTACAATTCCGTCAATTTTATTTCATGAACTTCAAGATTTGGTAAGCCCCTTGCTAACTTAATCGGGACAGGAGAGTGCAACGGTGCATTTCCTTACTTTTTTTCAATGGGGAGACATAAGTCTATGAACTTCAAGAGTGACACTTCTCGCATTGGTTTCGCCAGTGATCCTGGCAAGTGGACCAAGCTGGCGATTGCTGTCGGTGCTGCATCCATGGCACTGACCGCCGTCAACGTGACTGCGGAAGAAGCAGAAGAAGAACAGGTTGAACTCGAAACCTACACCTTTACCGGTTCGCGCGTTAAGCGTACTGCGGTAGAAGGTGCACTGCCTGTAACTGTGATCGAGCGTGCAGACATCGACCGTGCCGGTGATGTATCTGTAGCCGATTTCATCCGTGGTCTGAGTGTTAACAGCTTTGGTTCTTTCCGTCAGCAGTCTGGTAGCAGCGCCCAGGGCCTGGCTACTGTTAACCTGCGTGGTCTGGGTTCTCAACGTACTCTGGTATTGATCGATGGTCACCGCGCGCCAAAAGCGCCTTACGCGGCTGATTCAACTGACCTTAACGCTATCCCTCTGGCGGCCGTTGAACGTATCGAGATCCTGAAAGACGGTGCTTCTGCGGTATACGGTTCTGACGCCATTGCCGGTGTTGTCAACATCATCATGCGTACCGACTATGAAGGTGCGTCTGTTATGTACGGCCGTTCTTACACCTCTGCGAAAGGCGGTGATAAGAAAGAAGGTTCTGTACTGCTGGGTGTGAACGGTGACAACGGTAACGTGATTCTGGGTGCTTCTTTCAACCAGACTGACATCATCTACTCCCGTAACCAGCGTGATCTGACGCCTCCGGGTGCATCCTTCTTCTCTAACAACACCGTAAGCGCGGTTGATGGCTTTGCTGCCGTAAACCCGGTTGAAGGTGCCTGTGCTGAGCTGGGTAATGGTTACTACACCGTTGAGTACCCGTTCAGTGATACCGGCGAGCGTTGTGCGTTTGACTTTACTCTGGCGGCGGCAAACGAAGCCTCCACCGAAGTGAAATCTCTGTTCGCGAAAGGTATCTACAACATCAACGAAGACTGGGATTTCTATTCCACAGCGTCTTTCGCAAACTCTGAATCTTTCGGTCGTTATGCTCCGACTCCAGCGGTTCTGTTTATCCCTGCAGATGCAGCCACAGCGGTTGACCACGACCGTGATGGTACTCCGGATGACGTCTACGTTTACCACCGCTTTGCGGCGCTGGGTAACCGTGACAACACCGTGACCGGTTACGTTGGTGACCTGACCACAGGTATCAAAGGTACCATCGCTGATACCGTTGATGTGGACTTCGGTGCTCGTTACAACGAATACAAAACCTACGATGTAGGCCGTAACTATGCCGTTCTGCCAATCGCTGAACAGTATGCAGCGGACGGTTCTTACGACATTACTGACCCGTTCGGTAACGACGAAGCCACTCTGAATGCCATGAAAGCCACCATCTCTCGTGAATCCACCTGGAAGACCGAAGAACTCTGGCTGAACGGTACCATGAGCCTGTTCGAAATGGCGGGTGGTATGGCGGGTATTGCTGCCGGTTACGAATATCGTGGCATCGAATACGTTGACCAGTACGATTCACTGTCAGAAGCGGGTGTGATCGGTGGTAGCTCCGGTAACTCTTCCGGTGCTGAGCGTAGCATCAACTCACTCTATACCGAACTGGTTCTGCCGGTGATGGATACTCTGGAGCTGGGTGCTGCAGTTCGTTATGACAAATACTCCGACTATGGCAGTGATCTGTCTCCGAAACTGTCTGCGCGCTTCACACCGATTGAAGAACTGACTCTGCGTGCCTCTTACGGTCAGGGCTTCCGTGCGCCGACGCTGGATGTGATTTCTCAGGCTCCTTCTTTCTCTGCTGAATCTGTGATCAACGACGAGGCAACCTGTTTGAATGCAGGTGGTACTTACGATCAGTCTGCAGGTTGTAGTGTGAATGTTCAGGTTGATACCTACTTCATTGCTAACCCTGATCTTGAGTCTGAAACCTCGAAACAGTTCTCTGCCGGTGTTGTATTTGCTCCGACGGAAGACTTCGACGTGTCGGTTGATGCTTACTACATCAAGATTGAAGACAGCATTACTTCAATCTCTCCTTCTGACATTGCAAACCTGGAAGAAAAAGGTGTTGCTCCGCCAGCGGGTCTGGGTTGTACCCGTGATGCCAATCGTGGTGGTGCTTACGATGAATGTACCGCCGGTTACGGTAACCTGGGTTACGTGAAAACCTGGGGTTATGACATCGCTTCAAGCTACAGCACTGAACTGCCAGTGGGTACTCTGTCTACTGATCTGACTGCTTCTTACGTGGGTAACTACGAAGAAAACAACGAGCTGGAGTCTGTGAAGTACGCTGGTACTCTGGGCGCCCCTCGCTGGAAAGGTGATCTGGTAACAACCTATGCCACTGCAGACTTCGACTTCTCCTGGACCGCGAACTACATCGGTCGTCAGGATGATGGTGATGGCGCTGACGCCGAAGCTTATGTAACTCATGACTTCCAGTTCAACTACTTCACGCCGATCAACAGCACCGTGACTCTGGGTGTACAGAATGCCTTCGACAAGGCCCTGCCTGTATACGCTTATGATGGTCGTCCGTACAACTTCTACCTGTACAACGCCTACGGTACAGTGTCCTACCTGCGTTACACTCAGAACTTCTGATCCAGAAGCTCTTATCTGAGTACAACGAAACGAAGAGGGCCCCATCGGGGCCCTTTTTGTTTGTCTGAGATTAATGTCGGACACAAAAAAAACCGGACAAGTGTCCGGTTTTCTCGTTAGCCTCTGGGACTTTTGAGGTCAGGCAGCCCCAACCTTGGCGGTCCCCCTAGGCAGCCCCACCTAGGCGGCGCCATGCATCATCAGGTAAAGCTCAACGATAGCAGCTGGAATATTGCCGCAGATCTGATCAGACAGTTCTGCATCCTCATCTATGTCGGCCATTTCCGGCTCATCCATAAACAGGCCTGAGGCGTACATGATGGGGAACAGGTGCTGGGCTACCAGATCTTCTCGATCGGCGTACCAGGCCTCTTCATGCAGGATAACTGCAGACATAAAGCCCATGGCCCAGCTTTCCAATGGCGGTTCGCCTTCGTCATCCATCAGCGTCAGATCGGTCGGCACCGGGAAATCAACGCCGGAATCGAGCCACGCCTGAATCTCGCGACTCAGTTTGCTGATCAGGGACTCCAGCTGCTCACGTTGAGTCTTTGAGAAGCCTGTCTGTTCGTCAAAGGCAGCCTCCATTACGGTAGACATGCCCGATTCAACCGGGCCGGTCAGCAGGCCGGTGAGAAAACCGTGAACGGCAAAAAAATCAAAGCTGTCACTGCGTTCTGCTTCGTTTTCAAGCAGTTCAGCGAGGGTTTCCAGTTCTTCTTCGGAAAGGGCTGGGATACTATTCAGATCTATCATAGAGACTCCATATTTTCCGCAATTTTAAGGGGCCGTTTGCTTTTATGAAAGTAAACCTTTTTTCATCAGCACGCCGTAAGACCTATCGGCAGACCATGGCGATTGATATCGATGGAGAAACGGTGACCCTGAATATAGCGGCTTCTCAGCGTAAGACCATGCGGCTTCAGGTGACAGATCAGGGCGAGATCGATCTGCGCATTCCGGCCGCCAGTGGGCGCGGCGATGTGCTGGCGTTTATCAGAACCCACGAAAACTGGCTGAAAACCCGCCTGAGTCAGGTTCAGCTAGCCCTTGAACAGAAATCAGCAAGCCTGATGCTGTATGGGCGTGAAAGGCCTTATGTACAAAGTGCGCTTGGCGAGTTTCTGGTGACGGATCATCAGGTCTGGATTCCTGATCACTGGTCTGAAGAACAGAAACAGAACGCCGTCGATCATTGGCTGCGTCAGGAAGCCAGACGTGAATTCAGTTACTGGATCAATCACTGGTGGCCGAGGTTTGCCGAATATTCCGCGGAGCAACCGGTATTGCGGGTAAAAAAGATGAAAACCCGCTGGGGCAGTCTGTCACGCAAAGGTTATATCAACCTCAACCTGCATTTACTGGCATTACCGCATGAGCTGGTCGAGCTGGTCGTAGTGCATGAGCTGTGTCACCTCCGGCATTTTGACCATGGCCCCGGCTTTCGTCGTTTACTGGCCGATTGCCTGCCAGACTGGCGACAGCGTGAGAAAGCGCTGAATGAACAGGGGCAGCGTCTGCTGTGATCCGGATCCTGAAGGTATGGCTAATTGGGCTCTGGCAGTTCGTTATTGAGCCAGGGCTGTGAATACCAATAGAACCGCCCCGGTTTACTGATGCTGGGTGCTGTGCAGTTAAAGCGGCTTCGGCGCTGGGTAAGGGCTTTTTCGGCGTTCAGTTCTACCTGCAGGGTGTCTTTTTTCTGCTTCGTCTTTGCCTTCATTTTCTCGCCCCCCGAATAACAGGTCAGTTGCCCGGCGTTAAAGTCCTGTAAGGGGATGCGCAGCGTCAGGCGTGGCGGGTTTCGCTCAAGCAGCGGATTCACCAGCTGGTCTGCTGCAACAGCAAAGGGCAGGCTATGCAGTTTGGTGCGCAGTGTGTCCGGCTCGGCGTACACGCCAGACGCGGGAAAGCGCGGCAGTGCCTGGGCATGGCTGCTCGCACCTGTGGCGCCACTCTGCTGACCCCAGGCCAGATAGCCGTGCTCCGACAGCCAGTCAGCCAGTGTCAGGGAGAATTCCCCGTAGGGGTAGGCGAACAGTTTCTCTGTGACGCCGGTTTCATCCTCAAGGCGTTGCTGGGCTCTGAGAATTTCAGATTCCCAGAAAACTTCAACGCGCATACCTTCCGGAAACTCCAGCAGGTGGGCATGGCTTACCGTGTGGTTGGCCAGACGCCCGCCGTATTCTGTCAGTTCTCTGAGTTCTTCCCAGCTCATCATATCCGGGAACGACTGGTCGACTGCGCCGGTACTGACAAACACGGTAAAAGGCCAGCCACGTTGTTTCAACTCCGGAAGGGCATGGGTGTAGATAGAGCGGTAGGCATCATCAAACGTAATAGCGACCGCGGAGTCTGGTAGCTCCTCACCGGCCAGCAATCTGCGTGTGGCGTCTGCCAGATCAACAATGGTCATGCCCTCAGATTCTAGCAAGGCCATATGTTCGCTGAATTGTTCGGGTGATACGCTGGTGACAGCCGGGGTGTCGGCATTCACATGATGATACTGCAGCACCACCAGACCCGCTGACGCCCAGCCGGGCAGCAGCAGAGCAAAGGTCAGTAAACAGCGGGAAAGCAGAGTACGCATGTCAGGCCTGTTGTTTCAGTCGTTGATAAGCGGCGGTAATTTCACGGAAACGTTCCGGATCACCGCCTTTGTCGGGGTGATGGGCGTTTGCCAGGCGGCGGTACTGGCGCTTGATCTGCTCTGCACCGGCGTTAGTTTCAAGCTCCAGTGCCTCAAGATCCTGTGAGCGATCCACTGGTCGCAGCATGCGTTTCCAGAAGTCTGTCAGCAGGGCATCGACGTCGCTCTGCTCTGTATTTAACTCTTCAAGATTCAGATAGTAAGCACACAGTGGATCCGGCTCAGCGAGCTGGTTACTGGCGGGAGTGTCAGCGCTTGGCAGACACTGAATCTTCAGCGGACTGATGTCCAGCCAGCCCCGCCTTTGTTCCGACCATTGCTGACGCAAGGTGTACAGGCAATGCATGACCAGAAAGTGGGTACGGAAGAGCATCAGTGAATCTGACAGTGCGTCTGCAGCAAAATATCCCTGCTCAGGGGCACGCAGCCAGCAGATGATGTCATGCTCTGAGCAGACAGGGTGTGTATTCAGATACGCCGCGATCATCGACTTCAACAAATCCAGGTCGCTTTCGCAGGTTGTTGAGTCGTTAAGATTCGGCTGCGGCATGGTGTTTCGAAAGCAAAGAAAAAATCAAAAGTAGCTCAGTGAGAAATCTGATTCAGTGGATTTTCCGGGTCAGTGTCCGTCAGCAGGCGTTGCAGAAAACGTGGCAGACGGTGACTCAGTTCCCGCAGTCTGGCTGAGGTCTTTGGATAGTGACGACGCATTTTCACCAGATAGTGACGCAGAGCGGGTATGACAGAAACCAGCAGTGATAATCCGACAAGAATCATCAGCAACCCGACCGGAATTGGCAGTGGGGTCATAATGATGCCCAGAGCAACGAGCAGCAGGCCTGCGGATAAATGTGCGATACGCTTCAAGGCAGTCTCACCGGGTGGTTGATGACGTCTCCGCTCAGAAGAGCGCTGGAAAGTTCGTGTTTAACTATACTAGAGTCAGATGGTTCTGCTGTGTGCTGGTTCCTGAGCCATATGACTTTCTGGACAGGATTCATCAGATACGCGACACATTCACTCACAGGACTATGGCTTTGTCTTGCTCATTTCGGTTGCAACCAGATGGTTCTGAAGAACGCGTTAATTCAGACGGTTCAGGCTTGTGACTGCCTCTCAGTGTCCGGCTTTCCTGATCATGAGTTCTCAGATCATGAGTTCCCAGATTATATTGATACTCTGATGTGTCTGTTTTGTGAAGTTACGGCAAGGTCCGTCTTAATCGCAAGGCACAGTCAGTGGCTGAAGCTGGTGCTCTTCAACTAAGAACCAGAAATCATGAACCAAGAACCGATTAAAGACCGATTTAACACTGTTAATAATTCCTGAATAGAAACCCATGCCGGAAACGAAAAAACCACTCCCTAAACGCAGCGACCTGATTACGCCAGAAGGCGAGCAGGCACTGCGCGACGAATACGACTTTCTTTGGCGCGAAGAACGCCCGAAAGTGACTCAGGAGGTATCGGATGCCGCCAAACTTGGCGACCGTTCGGAGAATGCTGAATATATTTACGGAAAACGCCGCCTGCGCCAGATCGACAGCCGTATCCGTTTCCTGCTTAAACGACTGGATGCCGTGACTGTGGTTGACCGTCCTCCCACCGATCCTCAAAAAGTGTACTTTGGCGCGTGGATCGAGCTTGAGGATGAAGACGGAGAGATACTCAGATATCGGATCGTTGGTGCTGATGAAATTGATCTGCCCAAAGGTTATATCAGCATTGATGCGCCACTGGCGCGAGGCCTGTTGGGCAAATCACTGGATGATGATGTGCAGGTGAAATTGCCGAAAGGGCTGACGGAATATTTTATTTCTTCTGTCAGTTATACCCGCCCGGACTGGGATACTTAACAGGCGGCTCGTTTCCTCTCTGCTAGTCTTAAATGCAGAGAGGAAATTCTATGAAACGTCTGATTGCTGTACTGGCGTGCTGCCTGTTGCCACCTGCTTTTGCTGATGAACTGACCGAAGTGTATCGGCTGCCACTCTGGGTTGATGGTGTCGCTGAGGTCTGCCCCTGGAAGTCACCTTCGGCGCAGGGCTATATCCGTCTGATCCGGTCTGAAAAAGGTGATGGTCGTAACAGCCTGTACGTGCAGTGGGTGCGATCCGGGCTGGTGGACCGGCCTGCAGAGGCGGTATCGACGTTGGCGGTTGAATTACTTGAAAGTGAATACATGGTGCGCCTGACCATGCCAGAGCCGCAGTTGAGCCGTACAGCCTGTCTGTTATCGGCCATGGGTGAGGATATGATCAACGAACGCCGGTATCGTTTTGATCTGGTGCTGAAGGGGCCGGGTAAGATGGATGTCTCGGTCACGCGACTGTACGACAGTGAGGTACAGGCGGACGAAGACCTTAAGCTACAGATGGAGCAGGGCTGGACGCCGGTTTCAGCCCGTTAAATCCAGCCTTTATACTTAACTGCAGGATGGTTCAGTCGTCGATCTGAACCACATTCAGGCGGGTGCCAAGGTGTCCCTTGTCCTGATCGTCATCCAGTTGTCTGAAGTCCCAGAGCTCGCGGTCACCGAGCTGAGACGGGGCGACATTACACACCGCTGCAAAAATATTTTCACTGCGCCCCGGCTGTTCGCGCTCCCACTGCTGCAGCATATTTTTCACATTCTGACGTTGCAGATTTTCCTGTGAGCCACACAGGTTGCACGGAATAATCGGGAATTCTTTTGCTTGAGCAAAGGCTTCAATGTCTTTTTCTTTGCAGTACGACAGCGGGCGGATCAGGATGTGTTTCTTATCGTCGCTCAGCAGTTTCGGAGGCATGGCTTTAAGCTTGCCGCCGTGGAACATATTCAGAAAGAGGGTTTCGATGATGTCGTCGCGGTGATGGCCGAGGGCGATCTTGTTGGCACCAATGCTTTCGGCAAAACCGTACAGGGTGCCGCGGCGCAGACGTGAGCACAGACCACAGGTGGTTTTGCCCTCGGGGATGATCTCTTTCACCACACTGTAGGTGTCTTTTTCAATGATATGGTATGGAACCCCAAGCCGACTCAGGTATTCCGGCAGGATATGCTCCGGGAAGCCAGGCTGCTTCTGGTCCATATTCACGGCAATCAGCTCAAAATTCACCGGCGCGCTTTTCTGCAGGCTAATCAGAATATCGAGCATGGTGTAAGAATCTTTACCGCCTGACAGACAGACCATCACCTTATCGCCATCTTCGATCATGTTGTAATCTTCGATGGCTTTACCGACATTACGACGCAGACGCTTCTGCAGTTTATTGAATTCGGTGCGGGCTTTACGCTCAGCACTGGCTGATGCCGGGGCGGCGTCCTGGGCGGCAACATCCTCTGCGGCGATCTGTGTCTGAGTAGCGTCGGTGAATAAATCGGTCATGGTGTGTCCACGGTCTTACACGGCCAATAGAAGAATAAGTCTGACCATCAGATGGGCAGAATATTGATTAGCCGGTTAATAAATGAGCTGCGCTTTATAGCAGAACAGTGATCAGTATGAAAGCGCTCAGGCCGCCGCCACACAAGGAGCAACCAGTGCCTTATAGCGTTCCAGAAAGTGTTCAATCTCAAGATCGGCACGGGTGTGGTAGAAGGTTTTCCAGATCTTGGCGAGGTGCAGCGGGGTGGGGTTGGAGGGGAGAGAAAACTGGGCATGGCGCACATAAGCAACCCAGGTAATGGCCGTAGCGTAGCTCAGATTGGTGGTGAGCTCGGCGTGCGGCTGATTCAGGAACTCCCGTTGGCTGGCAATACCGCGGATAGCGCTGGCCAGGTCAGGGTGGCCGGCAAGATAGTCATCCCAGATATGGCGATGCGTCAGACCGTGCATACGATAGATACCGGCTGTTTTTTGCCCCTCTGAGCGCAGAAAGGCACCGATGGACGATTCAGCGGCGGCCGTTCCGAGTAACAGCAGTTCAGCGGCCGGACTGTTGATGTCCAGTTTCTGCAGGGTTGGGCGGATCACGCAGGCCCTGTAATCAACGGCGTCTATTCCCATGGGGTACTCCATAGCAAGATAGTACTAGACTGGCTGATAATATATCGGCACGCAAGGTACTTACTTAAGAATAAGACGAAAAACCGGTAATGCCGTCAATTCGGCGGATATTATTCGTTAAGAAACGTATCAGAGCAGGTGCTTTCCGGTATTCCAGATTGTCCATATTCCATAAGCAATCAGCAGCAGACCGCTGAGATGTCGCACCGACTGTTGGCGCAGCAGATTCATCAGGCTGGCAGAGAGCAGGCTGGCTGAGAAAATAGCTGGCCAGGTCCCCAGCCCAAAAACCAGCATGATCAGTGCGCCCTGAACCGGGTCGCCGTGCGCCGCTACCCAGCTCAATGTGCTGTAGATCAGACCACAGGGCAGCAGCCCCCAGAGCATGCCCAGGGCCAGTTTACTCAGGGCATCCTGACGTCCGAGTAGTGATTGCGTTAGCGGTTGAACCGGCTTCCAGATCAGCTGACCGATCGCCTCGATCCGGGTCAGCCACATCAGCCAGCGGCCGATGTAGAGCCCCATGAGAATCAGCATGACTCCGGCCAACAGTCGCAGGCCGATCATCAACAGATCATTCAGACTCTGAAGCCAT
The DNA here is from genome assembly GCA_052031325.1 of Thalassolituus sp. Taxonomy (GTDB): domain Bacteria; phylum Pseudomonadota; class Gammaproteobacteria; order Pseudomonadales; family Oceanobacteraceae; genus Thalassolituus. The sequence continues at coordinate 25,555 of JBPEXS010000256.1, forward strand.
AGGCCCGCAGCCCCGACTAACAGGCCCGCCAGGGCGTAACTCAGAATCCGCCCGCTGTTGAATAACAGCGCCGAACGGAAACGGTGCTCGCTGGCTGCGCTACCCGCTGCGGCGGCAATGCCACCACACATCACCAGACAATGGCTGGCACCGGACAGGCCGATCAGAAGCGCCGCCAGTAATGACAGGGGTTCAGTCATCGGATGACTTTTTCAGAGTAGCTGTACCCGTGGCGGATTCTGAATCCTCAGGCTGGCTCTTTGGGGGATGAGGTGGCTGAGGCTCATCATCGTCATCAAACAGAATGCGGTGAGCTGGTGAGTCCAGGTCATCAAACTGGCCACCTTTTACTGCCCAGAAGAACACCAGAACCGCAATACTGATCAACAGGATGGAAAGGGGAATCAGTACATAAATGATGTCCACGTCAGGTGTCTCCGGCGTTGTGTTTGGGCAGGCGTGTCAGGCGCAGCGCGTTCAGTACCACCAGTAGTGAGCTGAACGACATACCGATGGCCGCCGCCCAGGGGGGGACCAGGCCAGCTGCAGCCAGTGGCAGTGCAATCAGATTGTACACGAGCGCCCAGGTGATGTTCTGACGGATATTGTTGCGTGTACGTCCGGCCAGTTGCAGGGCATCGCGAATCAGCGTCATCTGACCACTGATCAGCAGGGTGTCGGCGTTGGTCTTGGCCAGATCCGTGGCATCACTGACGGCCATGGAAACATCTGCGCCGGCCAGCACCGGAACATCATTGATACCATCACCGACCATCAGAACCCGATCCCCCTGAGACTGCCACTCGCGCACCTGCTGCAGTTTCTGCTCTGGTGACAGTCCGCGATGAACGTCGTCAATGCCGGCTTCATCGGCGATGCGATTTGCTGAAGGGCCTGGGTCTCCGGTCAGCATGGTCACTTTCAGGCCCTGGCGTTTGAGATGACTGATCAGATCCGGTGTGCTTCTGCGCAAGGTGTCATTCAGCAGGAACCAGCCCATGGCCTGGTCATCCCGCGACAGCAGCAGCCATTGCCCGGTGTCGGACTCAGGTGCCTCAGGTGTCTGGGAGCAGGCAAAGTCGGCACGGCCGAAACGCCAGGTGCTGTCCAGGTAGTGACCACTGACACCCTGGCTGGTGTGATGGCGGATATCACTCATGGAGACTGGGTCAAACACCCGGAAGGTGCTGGCAATCGGGTGGGCGGAGTCCTGCTCCAGTGCGGCGATGATGTCACACATTGTCTGCTGATCGATGTCTGCGACCGGCAAAATGTCCTCCAGTTGCAACTGTCCTTCGGTCAGCGTGCCGGTTTTATCAAATACCACACGATTGATCTGATTTAAGGTTTCCAGAACATGACCTTTGCTGATCATCAGGCCTTTTTCACGCAATGCCGTTGTCGCTGCTGTTAATGCCGTGGGCGTGGCCAGAGACAAAGCGCAGGGGCAGGTTACGACCAATACCGACAGGGCGATAAAAAAGGCGTGATCGTTGCCCTGTAATGTCCAGTAGGTGAACACCGAACCAGAAATAATCAGCACAGCGGCAACAAAACGGCTGGCGATGGAGTCGGCCAGCAGGGCGATACGTGGCTTTTCCTGCTGGGCTCTGTCCATCAGGCGCACGATAGCCGACAGGCGCGCACTGGCTCCTGTGGCGGTAACTTCAATTTCCAGAGTGTTTTCGCAGTTGACCGTTCCACCAATCAGGGTATCGCCCGGCTTTTTGGCCACGGGCAGGTATTCGCCGGTCAGGGCCGCCTCATCGACAGCCGACTCACCTCTGATGATGATGCCATCGGCGGGAATGGGTTGTCCGGGGCGGATCAGCAGTCGGTCACCGGTCTGGATACTTTCAACGGGAATAACCTCTTCGGTATCACCCTCCTTGCCAGCTTCAAGGCGGCAGGCGACGTTGGGTAACAAGGACAGTAGATTATTACCGGCATTGCCCATGCGGTGACGGGCGCGCATTTCCAGAAAGCGCCCCAGTAACAGCAGGAAGGTGAACATGCACACGGAGTCAAAATAAACTTCAACACCCTGGTTGAAGGTACTCCAGATACTGGCACAGAAGGCGAGCAGTATCGCCAGAGAAACCGGCACATCCATGGTCAGGTGACGGGCTTTCAGGTCACGCAGGGCCGCATCAAAGAAAGGTCGTGCAGCGTAAAGCACAACCGGGGTGGTCAGCAGCATAGAGGCAAAGCGGAAAAAGACCTCGTATTGCTCAGCCATGCCAACATAGAGGGGGACAGCGAGCATCATCACCTGCATCATGCCGATGCCAGCAACGGCCAGGCGGCGGATTGCCGCTTTCTGTTCCCGGCGGTTGCGCTCGTCGTCTTCGGTTGCGGAGAACGGGGCCGGTGTATAGCCCAGCTGGTGGATGGCTTCAAAAATAGCCGACAGCAGGATGGTGTCGGTATTCCAGCGCATCACCAGGCGGTGGTTAGACAAGTTCAGACTGGCCGAGAGAACGCCATCCAGCTGGCTGAGGCGATGTTCGATTAGCCAGGAGCAGGCCGCACAGGTGATACCTTCAATGATCAGCGTCGCCTCTGCCTCAGTGCCGTTCGAAGTGCCCAGGCGGGCGACAAAGCGCTCCTGCATGGCCGCAGAGTCATACAGTGTCAGAGTATCCCGTGCTGCAGGCCCCGTTGTACGGTCGGTACTCACGGGCAGATCCGGCAGCTCGGTGCGGTGGCGGTAATAATCCTTAAGCCCTGAGGCTACAATGGTCTCAGCAACGGCTTTGCAGCCGGGGCAGCACATGGGCTGTTCTTCGCCGTTGATCACGGCGCTCCAGCGCTGGCGGCCCTGAACCGGCTCGCCACAGTGAAAGCAGGCTTCGGTTGCGTGCTCAGGCATTAACGAAAGCTCAGGTTGATCGCCTTGCCTTCTTCAATAAATACCGTCTGTTGCAGACGCCAGCCCTGTTCCGGGCTGGTCAGCCACAGGTGGCGTTTCTGAGGCAGTTCGAGCGTGTTCATTCCCAGATACTGGTTGTTACTGGTCTGCTGCAGCATGGCTGTGGCATCACGTTCTTCAATCGTGGGGTGACCCATCTGTAAGCGCAGTACGGTTGGCATCTGCGGCATGGCTTCAGACAGAGTTATCTGGATTCGGTCACCAATAAACTGGATTTCCGCCTCAGCGAGCATGTCGCGGGCCAGCTGATCCTGGTTTTCGTTCTGAGTGTAAGTGACACCGTCTTTGTAGTAACTGTCGCTGACCAGACTGTCTGCACCATCGATAGCCAGAGTCAGCATGACAAACCCCCAGCCAATGGACAGTAACGGAATACCGATCACCAGCAACATCATGGGTTCTTTATACCAGCGGGTTGTTTTTTCCACAGAGTGTCCTGCCATCAATAAAAAAAGCCGCCTGATTTTACTGACTCAGGCGGCGCTTCTCCAGTTACGTCTGCCAATCAGCTGCGAGGAGCGATAAAGCGGCTTTCTTCGCGGGTGACTTCTTCGCCACTGGCGGCGTCGGTAATGACGAACTCAATATCGGTCTTGCTGTCCTGGGTTTTGGTCACCGCAGGGTCGATTTCAAGAGTGAGCGTCACTTCTTTCAGCTGGTTCACGTCCAGTGCCCAGTCGGTTTTGCCGTTGATCTGCAGTCCATCCAGGCCTTCGACACTGATGGTGTATTCATGCGGATCATTCGACATGTTCATCAGCTTCAGGGTGTAGGCATTGGTGATGGTGTCGTTGACGGTCACCCGGTACAGCTGGCCGCGGTCACGTTCGATGTCCAGTTCAAACGGTGTGCGGCTGATTACGGCGTAGGCCAGCAGACCCATCATGGCAATCAGAGCGAACGAGTAACCAAAGAAGCGCGGACGGAAAACGTGCAGCTTACCACCGGCCAGTTCGTTTTCACTGGTGTAGCGGATCAGGCCTTTCGGTTTATCGAGTTTTTCCATGATGGAGTCACAGGCATCGACACACAGGGCGCAACCGATGCACTGGTACTGCAGACCATCACGGATATCAATGCCGGTAGGGCAGACCTGAACACACAATGAACAGTCCACGCAGTCGCCTTTCTCCTCGGTTGCCGCTGCTTTCTTGCTGCGCTTGCCCCGTGGTTCACCGCGGGTCGCGTCATAAGACACGGCCAGGGTATCTGAGTCGTACATGACCGACTGAAAACGCGCATAAGGGCACATATAGATACAGACCTGCTCACGCATCCAGCCTGCGTTGACATAGGTGGCAACCGTAAAGAAGCCCATCCAGAAAATGGCCCATCCATTGATATCCGCCAGGGTCAACAGGTCAGGCACAAGCTCGCGGATAGGTGAGAAGTAGCCTACAAAGGTCAGGCCGGTCCAGAAGGCGATAAACAACCAGACAATGTGCTTGAACGCCTTTTTCCGAAACTTTGTCGCACTCATGGGCTCTTTATCGAGCTTCATACGTTGCGTGCGGCTGCCTTCAATTTTTTCTTCTACCCACATGTAGATAAAGGACCAGGCAGACTGTGGGCAGGTATAGCCACACCAGATACGACCGGCGAGGTTGGTGATGGTGAACAGGCCAAAGGCGCAGATGATCAGTGTCCATGACAGCAGCACAAAGTCCTGCGGCCAGAAGGTAATGCCAAACAGATGGAACTGGCGCGCCGGCAGGTCAAAGTACACCAGTTGCTGGCCATCTATGTTGACCCAGGCAACGCCAAAATAGGCGAGCATCAGCGCCCAGAGTGTCCAGGTCCGGACTTTCTGAAACAGGCCATGAATTTCGCGGACGTAGATTTTTTCGCGTTTTTTATAGAGTGGAACGGAGTCGTGTTGTTCGGGTGTCACATCTGTGGCGGGTATCTTGTTCATGAGTCTCTCACCTCACCTCTGAAACGGTTACCAGGTCATTATATCGTTTCTTTCTTATATTCGAAGCCAAAAAAAAGCGGCATCATTGTGCCGCTTGATAATTATCAATGTCCACCGCAGTGAACAGGGAGAGTGGGGTAAGCCACTCTCCCGGATCTCATTTCTGAGACAGAGAGTAGATATAGGCTGCCAGGACGTGAACCTTGTCTTCACCCAGAATGTCTTTCTGAGCAGGCATCTTACCGGCACGACCGTTACGCAGAGTGAACTGGATCTGCTGGGTCGAACCACCGTACAGCCAGATATCATCGGTCAGGTTAGGAGCACCCACCAACTGGTTACCTTTGCCGTCTGAACCGTGGCAGACCACGCAGTTCTGCGTGTAAGCCGGAGCTGCTTTGGCAGCCATGTCAGCATCGTGTTTCAGACCAGACAGGCTGCGAACATACTGAGTCATGTTGGCAATACCTTCATCACCCAGAACCGCCTGCCAGGCTGGCATAGCACCCTGACGACCGTAGAGCAGAGTCTCTTTGATCTTCTCAGGTGAGCCACCGTAGAGCCAGTCATCATCGGTCAGGTTCGGGAAGCCCATGGCGCCCATGGCACTGGTGCCGTGGCACACTGAGCAGTTGCTTTTGAACAGACGCTGACCGGTCTGTAGGGCTTCTTCGTTCTTAGCCAGCTCAGCAACAGGTGTTGCCAGGTAACCGTCGAACAACGGAGCCAGTTTGGCGTCGTACGCCTGAACTTCAGCAGCCCACTGGTTGGTAGAGGTCCAGGTTACGTCTTCGCCGTCAACTTTCACGGTCAGCAGACCATTGAAGTTACCCAGGCCGTAGAGGCCAACGTAGCCAAAACCGAATACGATGGTGGCCCAGAACATCCATACCCACCAGCGTGGCAGTGGGTTGTCGTACTCTTCAATACCGTCATAAGAATGACCGGTGGTCTGAGTGGTTTCTTCTTTGCGGTGGCCGCGCATGCTGTAAATGATCAGGATGCCACAGCCGATCATGGAGCCAAAAACAATGGCCATGATCCAGACTTGCCAGAATGTACTTAACATATTTATTTACTCCGCTTGTTATCGCTGTCTGCGGGCATTTCTTCGTTTTCGCCAAAAGGTATCTTCGCGTCTTCTTCAAAGCGCTTACGGCGGCTGGAGCCGTAAGCCCACCAGGTGATTCCGGAAAACGCGATCAGGGCAAAAACAGAGCCGAGTCCACGGACGTCGTTAATATCCATTGTCTTAGCGCTTGGTGACGACGGTGCCCAGATGCTGCAGATAAGCAACCAGAGCTTCGATTTCAGTCACACCATCAACCGCTTCTTTTGCACCTTCGATGTCTTCATCGGTGTACGGTACGCCGACCATACGCAGAGCTTCCATCTTGTTCGGTGTCAGACGGCCATCGACTTTGTTTTCGAACAGCCATGGGTAGGACGGCATAACAGACTCAGGAACAACATCACGTGGGTTGTACAGGTGAGCGCGGTGCCATTCATCGGAATAGCGACCACCCAGACGTGCCAGGTCAGGACCGGTACGCTTGGAACCCCACAGGAACGGGTGCTCATAAACGTGTTCACCGGCAACGGTGTAAGGGCCGTAACGCTCAGTCTCGGCGCGGAACGGACGAACCATCTGGGTGTGACATACGTGGCAACCTTCACGGATGTAGATATCACGGCCTTCCAGCTGGATTGCGGTGTAAGGCTCCAGGCCTTCCACCGGCTTGTTGGTGTCCTTGTGCCAGAACAGCGGCACAATTTCCACCATGCCGGCCCAGCTCAGGGCGATGACGATCATAACGATCATCAGCGGCAGGTTTCTTTCAATAGTATCGTGCTTAATCATTTGTAATTCCCCTTAAGCCTGTGCCGCAACCATGCCCGCTTCTTTGTTCGCTTCGCGGGTAGTCATGTAAACGTTGAACAGCATAATCAGCATACCGGTCAGGAACAGTGCACCACCGATGGCACGGACCACGTAACCGTAGTGAGATGCTTCAACGGACTCAACAAAGCTGTAGGTCAGAGTGCCGTCAGCGTTTACAGCACGCCACATCAGACCCTGCATGATGCCGTTCACCCACATAGAAGCGATGTACAGAACAGTACCGATGGTCGCCAGCCAGAAGTGAACGTTAATCAGACCAGTGGAGTACATCTGACCGGCTTTGCGGCCGTACATGATCGGAATCAGGTGGTACAGAGCACCAATGGATACCATAGCAACCCAGCCCAGAGCACCGGAGTGAACGTGACCAATGGTCCAGTCAGTGTTGTGTGACAGAGCGTTAACCGTCTTGATAGACATCATCGGGCCTTCGAAGGTAGACATACCGTAGAAAGACAGAGATACAACCAGGAAGCGCAGGATCGGGTCAGTACGCAGTTTGTGCCATGCGCCTGACAGCGTCATCATACCGTTGATCATACCGCCCCAGCTTGGCGCCAGCAGAATCAGAGACATGATCATACCGGAAGTCTGAGCCCAGTCTGGCAGAGCAGAGTAGTGCAGGTGGTGAGCACCGGCCCACACATAGATAGAGATCAGAGCCCAGAAGTGCACGATGGACAGACGGTAAGAGTAAACCGGACGGCCAGCCTGCTTAGGAACGAAGTAGTACATGATGCCGAGGAAGCCCGCCGTCAGGAAGAAACCTACCGCGTTGTGACCCCACCACCACTGAATCATGGCATCAATGGTGCCCGGCCAGATGGAGTAAGACTTGGTCAGAGAGACCGGAACTGAAAGGTTGTTACCCACGTACAGGATAGCGATCATGATCATGAAGGCTGCGAAGAACCAGTTGGCAACATAGATGTGGCTTTCTTTACGGATAGCCACCGTACCGAGGAAGTTCACAACATAAGCGACCCAGACCAGAGTGACGAGAATATCGATCGGCCATTCCAGCTCGGCGTATTCCTTGGTTGAGGTCAGACCCATTGGCAGAGTAATCGCCGCTGCGACGATAACGGCCTGCCAGCCCCAGAAGGTAAACGACGCCAGAGTATCTGAAAACAGACGGGTACGGCCCGTTCGCTGAACGATGTAGTAAGAGGTCGCAAACAGGGCGCAGCCACCGAATGCAAAAATCACCGCGTTGGTATGCAACGGACGCAGGCGGCCGAAGGATAACCAGGGTGTGTCAAAGTTCAGTTGAGGCCAAGCCAGCTGAGCAGCAATGAAAACGCCCATTGCCATGCCAACAACGCCCCAGACAACTGTCATGATGGCAAATTGTCTTACCACCTTATAGTTGTACTCTGGATGGTCAAATGATGTGCTCATGATCTGATTCCACGGTTGGAGAATGTTTAGAAAGGTAAAAGCGGCGCAATTATGGTCTCAGACGCCCGCTTTTGCAAACTAACCCTATCATAACTGCCGTCTGATCAAAGTGTTTGCGCTGCTGTGCAAGTTCACATTTCAGCAAGAATTGACACATGTCATGGAACTTTGCCGAAAACGCTTAAATCACGTGCTCTGGTTCAATAAAATACCCATTCAATTTTCTTCAGACAGATACGTATTTTGTCCAGTAACACTTTCGACACAGGTAACCCTTCAGATCCAGTTTTTATAATGGCCCACGGCGCGGGTGCTGACGCTTCCAGTGACTTTATGCAGAGCATGTCAGAACGGATTGCCGCGCAGGGTATTTATGTTGTGCGCTTTAATTTCCCCTACATGATCAAACGTCAGGAAGATGGCAAACGTCGTCCCCCGGATCGTTTACCCAAACTGCTGGATGCCTTCCAGGAAGTGATTACCCAGCTTAATCGCCCCTGTGTAATTGGAGGAAAAAGCATGGGTGGCCGGGTTGCGTCGGTGTTGTCTCAGTCAGAAGACCGTTCTGAATTGATTAAGGGTTGTGTCTGTCTGGGCTATCCGTTTCACCCTCCGGGTAAACCTGAGTCACTACGGACAGAACATCTGCAGTCACTGGAGGTGCCAGTGCTCATGGTGCAGGGCACACGGGATGCCATGGGCACTCAGGAAGAGGTCGGTGGGATGACGCTGGATAAAGCTCTGGAGTTTGTCTGGCTGGAGGATGGCAATCATGACCTGAAGCCGCGGAAGGTTTCGGGCTTCAGTCACGAAGATCATCTGGATACCGCAGCAGCGGCGGTAGCGGAGTTTGTACGCAGTTACGCAGAGTAGTTATGCCGTAAGAACGGTCACTTTCTCCGGATGACGCAAGGTAGCACGAACGGCAGACACCACATCGTCACGCTGGCTGGATTTTGACCAGGTCTGCCAGTCATCCAAGCTCTGCCAGTTGGTAATAATAAAACGTCGGTTGGCGTTTTCCGCATCTTTATACGTTGCACCTGAGGTGTAACCTTTGGCTTCAAGAATCGCTCTGAGCGTGTTTTTGATAGCATTTTCGTAGGTTGATTCCATGCCACTATCAATCTCACGTTCAATGATTACTTTGATCATGCATCTCCGTCCTTCATCATCGGTTTACAGTTCGTCTTAAGAGTATGGTCGTAATCCATAAGGCGGGCCAGATAATATAGACATGAATTTTCTGACTCAACGGGAATCCTGAATACCATGCAGGCAAGTGACCTCGTACAGCAGTTGCACCGGCTTCTGAAACAACAACCCGAAGGGTTAAACCAGATCAGTCTGATGACCGGGCTGAGTACTTCCCCGGACCGGTTGCAGCAGGCGCTGGCCCAGCTTAAAGACGAGTACGGAGCTCCTGTCGAATTCGACAGTGAGCAGCGGCTCTGGCGTTACCGGCCTGATGGAACAGACTTTGAATTACCGGGCCTGTCACTGACGGCTGGTGAGCTGCGAAGCCTGATCACCGTGATCACGCTGCTGGATGATCTGAATGACGGCATTTCTGCCGATGTACTGGGAGATTCCGCCCGTCAGATTGAGGCAATGATGCGTTCGCACGGGCTCAATCCGGCGGACATGAAACGCCGGGTACGGATTCTCAGTGCCAGTCAGTCGAAAGTGAATAACCGCATCTACCGTCAGGTCAGTGATGCGTTGTTCAGCCGTCAGCGGATTGATATCCGATATGTCGCCCGGGATCAGAGCATCAGCGAGCGCACGGTCTCACCACAGACTTTGGTTTATTACCGCGATCACTGGTACCTGGATGCCTGGTGCCATCGCCGCCAGCAGATGCGTACTTTTATGCTCAGCCGCATCAGTAGCGCAGTCGTCTTGTCCGAGGCGGCTGAAGAGTTTGCCGATGAGCTGCTCGAGCATCATTTTCACAACAGTTATGGCATTTTCTCCGGCGAAGAGACGGAAAAAGCTGAAATCATCTTTCTGCCCGGTGCGGCCCACCTGGTTGCCCAGTTACGCTGGCACCCGGACGCTGAAGGACACTGGGATGGCGATCAGTACCATCTGACGTTGCCGTTCAACGACAGCCGGGAGTTACTGCGTGATCTTTTGTCATATGCGCCGGATGTGGTGATAAAAGCGCCGGAATCTCTGCGTGCCGCTTACCGCAAGCGACTTCAGGATGGCCTGACCCGGAATCTCTGAGTCTTTATTCCGAACAATACACCTTAACTCAGTGTCACAGCAGGGTATCACGGAAAGGAAAGCATCATGGGGCAGCATGTACTGATTGCCGGTAGTGGCAGCACGGTGGGGCAGGCGTTAATCAGGAGTCTTCAGGCCCAGGGCTATAAAGTGTTTACCCTGAGTCGTCAGTCCGACACCTCACCCGCTCATCTCTGTGCTGATCTCAATGACGAGTCCTGCCTTGAGCAGGTGAGTGCATTTTTGCAAGAGATTCAGCCGCAGGTGATTTTCTGCTGCACAGGCCTGTTGCACGATGCAGACAGGCAACCGGAAAAAGCACTGAGACAGATGTCGGATGCCTGGTTGCAGCAGAACCTCAGTGTGAATCTGTTATGCCACATCCATCTGGCCCGGGCGGCCGACACTCTGATAAGCCGCAGGCATCCGATACGCTGGATTTCACTCTCTGCCATGGTCGGCAGCATTGAAGATAACCACCTCGGTGGCTGGTTCAGCTACCGCATCAGCAAAGCTGCACTGAATATGTTTATCCGCACCTTGTCGATTGAGTGGCAGCGGCGCTCGCCGCAGTCCGTGGTGGTGGCTCAGCACCCGGGCACAACGGATTCACCACTGACGGGTCCATTTCAGGAAGGAATAGAAGAGGGGAAGCTGTACACGCCCGCTCAGACTGCTGAGCGTTTAATTGCGGTCATGTCGTCATTAACGGCGGAAGATAACGGCCATCTGCTGCACTGGGATGGCAGCAGATTACCATTCTGACAGACGGCAGGCTCTGTGATCAGAGACCGTCGAGTACGGCCAGCAGGTCGTCGTGGTGAGTTTTGGTTTTTACTTTGGCCATCACGTGCGCCAGCTTACCCTCTTCATCAATGATGAAGGTCACACGATGAACGCCCATAAATTCGCGGCCCATAAACTTCTTCATTGCCCACACGCCATACAGCTCGGCAATGGCGTGGTCTTCATCGGATAACATGTCGAAATTCAGTTCGTCGCGGTCAATGAACTTCTGCAGGCGCTTTGGTGCATCCGGGCTGAGACCAAAGACTTTGACGTTACGCTTTTTCAGCTCGGCTTCTGTGTCACGCAGACCGCAGGCCTGAACGGTACAGCCCGGTGTCATCGCTTTCGGATAAAAATACAGCACCACTTTCTGGCCCTTAAGGCTGCTCAGTGTCACTTCTTCTTCGCGTTGGTTCAGGGTGGTGAAGTCTGGAGCAGCTTCGCCGATGGCAGGAAAATTCAGGGCCATAATGTCCTCTGTATAACGGATGTATAAGTCAGCGCTCAGGCTACCGGATGGCGGCCAGAAATCAAGGTCCGGGTGTGAGAACCCGTCCGGACTGCAGCAATTTTATTCCAGAGCTTTGATTGAAGAACGTTTATTGAAGAACTTTTATTGAAGAATCAGAGGGCTCACCGGGATGCAGCAGCAGGGCAGGATTTCATCGTCGTCGATCCAGGCCATAGGCTCGGTGGTGTAATGCACATCGCCTTCTTTCAGCTTCATACGGCAACTGCCGCAGTAGCCCTCACGGCACTGGTACTCGACATGAATATCCTGGGATTCCAGAGATTCGAGCAGACTGCTGGCGTGCTGAAAACGGGCTTCGCGGCCATCCCCGAGGCGTACAGCAAAGACAGGCTTGGCCATGCCATCGAATTCAATCTGGGGGGTAGGTTCCGGGCTTTCTGCCAGATAGCCAAACAGATCTCCCTGATCAACGGGTTCAGTCTCTGGCTGAGGTGTTGGATGAGCAGGTGTACTGGGGGATGGGTCACCCAGATCCATTTCGAGCTGGGTGCTGCCGCCACCAACCAGTTCCATCTCAGCCTGAGCGGCTGAATAGAAGGTTCTGGAAGGGTACCAGCGGCGGCGTCGGATCAAAGGCATCCGGGCGGACGGCGTCATCAGAGGTCGAAGTCACCGAAGTCAGCGGTGTCCACTTCACTGTCGATAGCACCCACCAGGTAAGAGCTGATTTCAGCTTCCTGCGGGGCCACCTGCACGTTATCACTGTTGAGCCAGGCGTTGATCCATGGCAGTGGGTTATTACGTGACTCGAAAATTGGGTCAAAGCCAAGGGCACCAATACGTTGGTTGGTAATGTATTCAACGTACTGGCAGAGAATGTCTTTGTTCAGGCCGATCATAGAGCCGTCTTTGAACAGATATTCGGCCCAGCCTTTTTCCTGTTCAGCGGCTTCGCGGAAGATGGCGATCACATCGTCGCGGCACTCGGCAGCGATTTCGGCAAACTCGGCATCGTCTTTTCCGGCGGCAATGATCTGCAGCATATGCTGGGTACCGGTCAGGTGCAGGGCCTCATCGCGGGCAATCAGCTTAATGATCTTGGCGTTGCCTTCCATCTTGGCGCGCTCAGCAAAGGCGAACGAGCAGGCAAAACTGACGTAAAAACGAATGGCTTCGAGTACGTTGACCGAGACCAGTGTCAGATACAGGCGGCGCTTGAGCTCACGCAGGGAGACTTCAATGGTTTCACCATTCACAGTGTGCGTACCTTCACCCAGCTGGATGTAGTAGTTACTCAGATTGATGAAGTCATCGTAGTAACGGGTCACGGTTTCGGCACGGCGGACGATGTATTCGTTTTTGGTGATGTCGTCAAACACCACAGCCGGGTTCGGAACGATGTTGCGCACGATGTGGGTGTAAGAACGGCTGTGAATGGTTTCACTGAACGACCAGGTCTCAATCCAGGTTTCCAGCTCTGGAAGGGACACCACCGGCAGCAGGGCAACGTTGGGTGAGCGACCCTGAACAGAATCCAGCAGCGTCTGGTATTTGAGATTAGAAACGAAGATGTGCTTTTCGTGCTCTGGCAGGTCCATAAAGTCTTTACGGTCGCTGGCCAGGTCGACTTCTTCCGGGCGCCAGAAGAAGGACAGCTGCTTCTCAATCAGATTCTCAAAAATCTTATGTTTCTGCTGGTCGTAACGGGCAACATTCACCAGCTCGCCAAAGAACATGGGCTGGCTGAAAGTGTCAAATTCGTTGCGGTTAAAGGTGGTGTAAGCCATACCTGTGTCAGTACTCTCAAGTCAGGCCGCTTTCGCGGCCGAAGTCACTAGCGTTAAATCAGATCTTGCAGGCGCCGCCGGCACAGTCATCATCTTCTTTCTGGATGTCTTTCTGTGGGTCTTCCATGCCATCACGGGTATTGTGATAGTACAGGGTTTTTACGCCGTTGCGGTAAGCCGTCAGCAGGTCTTTCAAAAGCTGCTGCATCGGAACCTTATTCCCCGGGAAGCGGGAAGGGTCGTAGTTGGTGTTGGCTGAAATGGCCTGATCCACAAACTTCTGCATGATACCAACAAGTTGCAGGTAACCGGTATTGTCCGGGATGCGCCAGAGCAGCTCGTATTGCGACTTCAGCTTCTCAAATTCAGGTACAACCTGCTTGAGGATACCGTCTTTACTCTGTTTAACGCTGATGTAACCCCGTGGCGGCTCAATACCGTTGGTGGCGTTACTGATCTGCGATGAGGTCTCAGATGGCATCAGAGCCGTCAGGGTCGAGTTACGCAGACCGTCGGCCAGGATGTCTTTACGCAGGGCTTCCCAGTCGTAATGCAGGGGTTCATCACAGAACTTATCAACGTCTTTCTTGTAGCTGTCGATCGGCAGAATACCCTGGGCGTAGGTGGTGTCTTCGAAGGCTTCACAGGCGCCCTGTTCTTTCGCCAGCTTGTTAGAGGCTTTCAGCAGCCAGTACTGAATCGCTTCAAAGGCTTTGTGCGTAAGACCGTTGGCACTGCCGTCCGAGTACTTCACATTGTTCTTGGCCAGATAATAGGCAAAGTTGATCACACCGACACCCAACGTACGGCGTGACAGTGAAGCTTTCTCAGCGGCGACTACCGGGTAGTCCTGATAGCTCAGCAGGCTGTCGAGCGCGCGTACGATCAGGTCAGCAAGTTCTTCGAGTTCATCCAGATTTTCCAGTGCGCCGAGGTTGAAGGCGGCGAGGGTACAGAGCGCGATTTCGCCATCCGGATCATTGATTTCTTTCAATGGCTTGGTCGGCAGAGCGATCTCAAGGCACAGATTGGACTGACGGACCGGTGCTTTTTTCGGATTGAACGGGCTGTGGGTATTACAGTGGTCGACGTTCTGGATGTAGATACGGCCGGTGCTGGCACGTTCCTGCATCATCATCGCGAACAGGTCGACGGCCTTGATGACCTTCTTACGGATACTGTCATCGGCTTCGTACTTAACGTACAGCTGCTCAAAGCGTTCCTGATCTTCAAAGAAGGCGTCGTACAGGCCCGGCACATCGCTTGGCGAGAACAGGGTAATGTTGCCATTTTTGATCATGCGCTCGTACATCAGCTTGTTCAGCTGCACACCATAGTCGAGGTGACGTACGCGGTTTTCTTCCACGCCGCGGTTGTTCTTCAGTACCAGCAGGCTTTCCACTTCGTAGTGCCAGATCGGGTAGAACAGAGTCGCTGCACCACCACGCACACCGCCCTGAGAACAGGACTTAACGGCGGTCTGGAAGTGCTTATAGAAAGGAATACAGCCGGTGTGGAAGGCTTCACCTCCACGAATCGGGCTGCCCAGTGCACGGATTCGTCCGCCATTGATGCCGATACCGGCACGCTGGGACACGTATTTGATGATGGCACCCGCAGTGGCATTAATGGAATCCAGACTATCGCCGGCTTCGATCAGTACGCAGGAGCTGAACTGGCGGGTCGGGGTGCGGACGCCGGCCATGATCGGTGTTGGCAGCGACAGCTTAAAGGTCGATACGGCGTCGTAGAAGCGTCTGATGTAATCAAGACGGCGTTCTTTGTCGTACGCAGAGAACAGACAGGCGGCAATCAGTACATAGAGAAACTGGGCGCTCTCGAATACCTGGCCGGTCACCCGGTTCTGCACCAGATACTTGCCTTCCAGTTGTTTTACGGCGGCATAGCTGAAATTGAGGTCACGGCTGTGATCGATGAAGTCGTTCATCGCCGCAAACTCTTCTTCGGTGTAGTCGCTCAGCAAGTGCTCGTCGTAGCGTTCGTTTTTGACCATCCACTTGACGTGATCAATCAGCGCCGGTGGCTCAAAACGGCCGTAGGCTTTTTTGCGCAGGTGGAAAATGTTCAGGCGGGCGGCCATGTACTGGTAGTCCGGCACCTCTTCCGAGATGAGGTCAGCCGCGGCCTTGATCAGGGTTTCGTGAATTTCAGACGTCTGGATGCCATCGAAGAACTGCAGGTGAGCTCGCAGCTCGACCTCAGAAACAGACACCTTATCCAGCCCGTCTGCAGCCCATTCCACCACCTTGTGGATTTTATCGAGATTCAGTGGTTCCTGAGTGCCGTCACGCTTAGTGACTTTGAGCGTTGAGTTCATGTCTGTAATGCCTTTGTTCAAGGGGATACTGCTCCTTTAGTCCCTGAGTCTGTTCAGCCGCCAGAGGCGCTCCGGAGTGGAGGGAAGGCGGCCTAAGTAACTGACCTGCAGTAGATTTTATTCGCTCCACAAGATAATGCGCTGACCAGTCGAATTCAACCCCAGATATAGTGCTGTTATACCCCCGGGATGTGGATAAGTTGTGCGTATCCCGTTGATGGGCAGGGGGCATCCGGCGCAGAGCTACGGCCTGTCTCAGCTGCTGATAAAATACGATGATCCGCGCCTGAAAACGACGTTCAATGTTTACTTTGTGCAACAGTGTAAATCTCGGTCTACAGTTAAGAAGAGGCTCCCTGTTCTGTAACAGGTTCAGCATCCGACATCCAAACGGCAGCAATGGTACTTCTTCATGTTAAAGACCGACCCGAATTCACAAACAGACGTTAACTGGCGGATCATGATCGTCGAAGACGATGAGCGTCTGTCCGCTTTGACGAAGGACTATCTTGAGAGCAATGGCATGAAGGTGTCAGTCGAGGGTGACGGCAGCCGGGCCATTGAGCGCATTAAATCGGAACAGCCGGATCTGGTGGTTCTCGATCTTATGTTGCCAGGGGAAGACGGCCTGGCCGTCTGCCGTCTGGTACGACCTTACTACAAAGGCCCGATCCTGATGCTGACAGCGCGTACGGAAGATCTGGATCAGGTTCTGGGTCTGGAGATGGGCGCCGATGATTACGTCGCCAAGCCGGTGCGGCCGCGTGTGCTGCTGGCACGCATCCGGGCGCTGCTGCGTCGTGTCCACGACCTGCCCAACGAAGAGAAGCAGGAGATGCCTTCCTCGTCGCGCCTGACCTTTGGCAATCTGGTGGTTGACAGCTCCATGCGTGA
Source organism: Thalassolituus sp. (assembly GCA_052031325.1). Lineage (GTDB taxonomy): Bacteria > Pseudomonadota > Gammaproteobacteria > Pseudomonadales > Oceanobacteraceae > Thalassolituus. Next base: position 42,218 of record JBPEXS010000256.1, read on the forward strand.
AGCCTGGCTGGCAGGAGAGAGCATTGATCTGACCAGTGCAGAATTCGACCTGCTGTGGCTGTTATCCAGCAATGCCGGGCGGATTCTCACCCGCGAAGAGATCTTTAATCAGTTACGCGGTATTGAATACGACGGCCAGGACCGCTCCATCGACGTGCGTGTATCGCGTATACGGCCGAAAGTCGGTGATGACCCGATGAACCCGCGCCGTATCAAAACGGTGCGCAGCAAGGGCTACCTGTTCGTAAAAGAACTCTGAGCGGAAGCCACTGACGTTCTCTGAGGAGTAACCGCTATTTTCATCCGCATGTACCTTGGGTTGGTGGCCGCTCTGGCCATCATTCTGGTCTTAAGCATTGTCTCGTTCATGCTGGTGAGCCATGTGCGCTTTCAGCAGCATGCCGCCTCCCTGAGTCAGCTGAGTACCTATCTGATTGCCCAGGAGCTTGCCCGCAACCCCGCGGGTCGCGCCAGTCTTGAAGCCCAGAGCGGTACGCTGATCACAGTGACTGACCAGCAACAACAGGCCCCGGTACTGAACGGGGGATATGCCGTTGTAATGCAGAACAGCGACAGCCATTTCAGCGTCCGCGCTGCGTTTCAGGGGACGCCTGAGATCGTCGTCCGCTACCCCGTCCCTGCTGAAACTGACACCTTTCTTGAAGCCCTGGGGCCTTTTGTCGCTGAGCAGATGCAGCAGACTCTGACTGGAGTCATCTCTCAGGAAAACCTGAAATCATATGCTTCATACAGTGGTTTTCCACTGACACTGGTTGAACAGCCCGCCAGTGCCAACGGATTGATTAAAGACTCAGGTCGTTATTATTACCGTTTCCCGTTTAACGCTGGCCAGCAGCAGATTGAGCTCGGACCTCTGGAAGCCTTTTCTACCTGGTCGCTGCCGGTGGTGATGGTTCTGCTGATCAGTGCTCTGATGCTGACCGGTCTTGGGCTTTACCGCTCGGTTACCAGTTTTGAAACCCGTCTGCGCAAATTGCAACAGGCCACGACCCGACTGGCGCAGGGGCATCTGAACGCCCGGGTCAGCACCCGTGGGCAGGATCAGGTCAGTCAGCTGGGTGGGGCCTTCAACAAGATGGCTGAGCACATTCAGCGGCTGATGGATATTCAGCGGGAAATGATACGGGCGGTATCCCATGAATTGCGTACCCCGGTAGCGCGGATCCGCTTCGCGGCTCAGCTGATCGAAGATACGGTGATGGATGACCCCTTTGTGACGAAACAGCTTGCCGGTATGGACTCGGATATTCAGGAACTGGATACCCTGATCGATGAAATCCTGACCTATGCCCGGCTGGAAGAAGGTGGGCCGGTACTCGATTTCCAGGCCGTCAACGTTGCCGAAATCGCCGAGCAGGTCGTTGGTGAAGCCCGTCCGCCTAAAGACGTCACAACCAGTTATGGTGGCGATGAACCGGATAAATTTCCGGCCTCCGAAGCGGAACCCCGGTATGTACACCGGGCGATTCAGAATCTGGTCGGAAATGCCGGGCGCTATGCGTCTTCTACCGTGATTGTTACCTGCAGTGTGGCGGATGATATCTGCCGCGTGGATGTGGAGGACGATGGCCCAGGAATCCCGGAAGAGGATTGGGATCGTGTATTCAGCGCCTTTGCCCGTCTGGATGACAGTCGGACCAGGGCGTCTGGCGGTTATGGTCTGGGCCTGTCAATTGTGCGTCGCATTATGTTCTGGCACGGCGGGCGGGCCATGGTCAGCCGCAGCGAGTTGCTGGGTGGTGCTAAATTCAGTCTTATCTGGCCAAGGGTTCATGAAGAAAGCACAAGTGATGCCTGAAAGCAGGTTGAAGCTTTGTTCAGAGCGGCCGATAAGGACTGACAGAATGCGCAATATGATATAGCACCGCTCCGATAGAAGACTTAACCTAAGCCAACTGAATATCCCTCAGAATTATACGTGTAAGGAAAGCACCTCATGGGGTCACATCATCACGATATACTGCGCCGTCACGGTATGGCGGCACTCGGTATATTGTTATTTACCCTGCTTTACCTGTTCGCCTATGTCGCGACGTACGATGTTGAAGGCGATATCAGCGCTATCTACCTGCCTGTGGTGTTCTACGTTACAGGGCATGCCCTGACCGTATTCTGTGTCTCGAAGGGTTGGTTTGATGAATCCAGGGACCCAAGCCTCACCATCCCGGTGATGATGATGGCCATCCTTTATATGTCCTATTTCCTCTATCTGGCACCAGAGCTGCAATGGCTGGTGCTGATCAGCTACCTCAATATCATGCCTTTCGGAATCTTCTCACTGGCCTGGCGCGGTCTCCTGGGTATGACCCTGTTTGTGGTTTTCTGTTATGCCAGTGTGTTGTTTGTTCTCAGTTACCAGCAGATGGGACTGGCTCCGGAAGTGGAGGCGCTGTCACTGATGGCCTTGCTGGCAAGCCTGCTGATTGTGGCCTTTGTGGGGCGGGAGTTTTCACTGCTGCGCCATGCTTACCACCGAAAGAACGTTGAGCTGCGCCGTGCTCTGGGGCGCATTGAAGAGCTGGCCGTGACGGATGAGCTGACGGGGCTGAATAACCGCCGCTACCTGTTGCGAACTCTGGAAAAGCACCGTGCCATGGCGATGCGCCAGAATATCCCGTTTGTGGTGGCCTTTATCGATATTGATCACTTTAAACAAACCAATGACCGCTACGGTCATCGTATTGGTGATCAGGTACTGGGTGAGCTGGCTCAGCTGCTGCAGTCTTCTATTCGCGAGGTGGATCTGGCGGCCCGTTACGGCGGTGAAGAATTTATTCTGCTGTTATCCGGGTTGCGCTTGAGTACGGCTGAGCGGGTCATGGAGCGAATTCGGGAAAGCATCGAGGTACACAGTTTTTCCGAAGCCGGTCTGCATCAGACAGTCTCGGTGGGCGTGGCCGCGTATGTTCCGGATGAGGAAGCCGATGATGTGCTCAGTCGGGCTGATGCCATGCTTTACGTCGCCAAGCACGAAGGACGAAATCTGGTGCGGGTAGACCCGGCAGAGGCACCGGAACCCGATACCCCTCCAATGATGCCGGAAAGACGCTGATCGTTATCAGGCCCCGTCTGGCAATACTCTGTCACCGGACTCAGAAATTGCGCTCAGGTACTACCTTCAGGCGTGCGTCACCAACAGGAATTCCAGCAAGGCTTTCTGAGCGTGCAGACGGTTTTCGGCCTGATCCCAGACAACCGCACGCGGATCATCCAGCACGTCCATCGAGACCTCTTCGCCACGGTGTGCTGGCAGGCAATGCATAAACACGACGTCTTCTTCTGCCTGATCCAGTAACTCAGGGGTTACCTGATAGTTGCGGAATTTACGCAGACGCTCTTCCTGTTCATCTTCCTGCCCCATGGAAGCCCAGACATCCGTGCATACCAGGTGCGCCCCCTTAACGGCTTCGGCAGGATCACGCAGCAGCGTGATCCGGTCACCGGCCTCGGCGACGATATCCGCTTTTGGATCAAAGCCCTCAGGGGCAGCGATGCGCAGGTTGAAATCAAACTGCATCGCCGCACGGATGTAGGAGTGACACATATTATTGCCATCACCAACCCAGGCTACTGTCTTACCGGCGATGCTGCCACGATGCTCGGAAAACGTCTGCATGTCAGCCAGCAGCTGGCACGGGTGGAAATCATCCGTCAGGGCATTGATCACAGGCACACGGGAATTGGCGGCAAACAGCTCAAGCTGGCTGTGATCGAAGGTCCGCACCATGACCACATCCAGCATACGTGACAGAACACGGGCAGCGTCTTCAATCGGTTCGCCACGACCCAACTGAGTATCCCGGGGCGACAGGAAGATGGCACTGCCCCCCAGTTGTGTCATGCCCGCTTCAAAGGACACGCGGGTACGGGTGGATGATTTCTCGAAGATCATGCCCAGAATACGGTTTTTCAGCGGCTCGTGAATGTCTCCGGCGTACTGCATGGACTTCAGTTCCATGGCACGGCGGATGATGTGCT
>JBPEXS010000257.1:0-1099 GCA_052031325.1 Thalassolituus sp.
CCTGAGGTTTCTATCCCTTCCTATAGCCGCTAGAATAAGATCCAGATTTCTAACCGGTTAAGGGTTTTACTATGGCATTAATCAGCATGCGTCAGATGCTGGATCACGCCGCCGAGTTCGGCTATGGCGTTCCTGCATTCAACGTGAACAACCTCGAACAGATGCGCGCCATCATGGAAGCGGCTGACAAAACCGATTCACCGGTCATTGTTCAGGCGTCTGCCGGTGCACGTAAGTACGCGGGTGCACCGTTTCTGCGTCATCTGATTCTGGCGGCGATTGAAGAATTCCCGCACATCCCTGTGGTTATGCACCAGGATCACGGTACCTCTCCGGCGGTATGTCAGCGTTCCATTCAGCTGGGCTTCAGCTCAGTGATGATGGACGGCTCTCTGGGTGAAGACGGCAAAACCCCGACCACCTATGAATACAACGTCGACGTAACCAAGCGCACCGTTGATATGGCGCACGCTTGTGGTGTCTCTGTGGAAGGTGAGCTGGGTTGTCTGGGTTCTCTGGAAACCGGTCAGGCCGGTGAAGAAGACGGTATCGGCGCGGAAGGCATTCTGTCTCACGACCAGATGCTGACTGACCCGGAAGAAGCCGCTGACTTCGTGAAGAAGACCGGCGTTGATGCTCTGGCGATTGCCTGTGGTACCTCTCACGGTGCTTACAAGTTCACCCGTCCACCAACTGGTGACATTCTGGCCATCGACCGCATCAAAGAGATCCACAAGCGCATTCCGGATACTCACCTGGTGATGCACGGTTCTTCTTCTGTTCCGCAGGAGTGGCTGGCCGTGATCAACGAGTTCGGTGGTGCCATCCCTGAGACTTACGGTGTGCCGGTTGAGCAGATCGTTGAAGGCATCAAGTACGGCGTACGTAAGGTCAACATCGATACTGACCTGCGTCTGGCCTCTACTGGCGCCATCCGTCGCTTTATGGCGGCCAACCCGGCGGAATTTGATCCACGTAAATACCTGAAAGAAACCGTTAAGGCCATGAGCGACATCTGTGTTGCCCGTTACGAAGCCTTTGGTACGGCGGGTAACGCGTCTAAGATCAAAGCGCTGTCTCTGGATGATATGTTCGCGAA
>JBPEXS010000258.1:0-1613 GCA_052031325.1 Thalassolituus sp.
CGCAGACATGCCGACGGTGACGGTCTCGCCGGAGACGTTCAGTGCAGGTGACAGGGCCGCAGCACCCAGTAACAGGCGGCAGCAAAGGTGTTTCAGATCCATGAGAATTCTCCGATTACAGATAGGTAATCCTGAGTATAGAAATGGCTTGAGAAACACGTCCGGCGCTGATCTGAACTAACCTAGATATACTGACTTTTGTAGCAGGGGCCGATGGGTTAATCGCATGTGCTAATAAAATAGTGTGAATCAGGCACGCTGGCAGATCAGATTAAATAATCTGTTTTAACCTTAGAGCGCCGTAAGGTTCACACAAAGCCACTCAGCGGATGCGGAAATCCTTGTGCTTATGAGCGCTGCCGACGGCATCAGGTGATCCGGCACGTTCGATACGCCCTACCAGCCAGTGGGTAAACCGGGGGGATAAACGGTTCATCAGGTAGAGGAACCAGGCCTCAGGTGTGACTGGCAGATTGCCGCGATTTTTCTTCACCGCCCCTATGATGGCGCGGGCGACTTTTTCGGGGCCATAGTTGCGCTGGATATAGAGTTTATCGACCTTCTCACGGATCTCGGCCTGCTCTTCTTCAGAGGTCCCGGCCATGCGGGTCTGTTTGATGATGTTGGTATTGATCAGCCCGGGGCAGATGGTGGAAACCCCGATACCAAAGGGCTTCATGTCTTCACGCAGGGATTCACTGAAGCCGAACACGCCGAACTTTGAGGTGTTGTAGCCCATCATACCGGCACTGGCGTAATAGCCTGCGGCCGAAGCGACATTAACCACCTGACCGCCCTGTCTGCGTTTGATCATGGCCGGAATGAATTCTTTACAGCCATGGATGACACCCCACAGGTTGATGCCCAGCACCCAGTCAAGGTCGTCGTAACTGCTGTCCAGCAGACCTCCGGCGAGACCAACCCCAGCGTTATTGACGAGAATGTCCACAGCATCAAACTCTGCATGTATTTTCTCGGAATACACCTGCATTGACCTGCGGTCAGATACATCGAGCACATCGGTCATCAGCAGGGCAGCGGGGTTGATTGCCTCGACCAGAGATGCAGTCTCATCAAGACTGCCGGGGTTGATGTCAGATAACAGCAAGAGGCCACCCTCACGGGCGAAGGCCAGAGCGGTTTCGCGGCCGATACCACTGCCGGCACCGGTAATGAGTACGCGTTTGTTGCTGATTTGCATCAATCCTGCTCCAAAAATCTCTTTATCCCAGCACTCTGCCTGATAGTATCCGGGGTGGCAAACTCAGAAATACGGCTGATCTGATCAGAATAAGAAAAGTGTCCTTCAGGCACTCGCAATGAAAAACCCGGGGTCACCATCGCTACCGGTTCCCGGGGAGTTTATGACTGATATTCTGCCGCCAGCCGATTGAACCTGGCAGCACGCAATCATTATGAAAGGGAATCCAGATGACCAACTGCCTGATAGCAACCACACCCGAACCGCCGTATTACGCGGTGATCTTTTCATCCCTTCTGTCTGACCAGGACATGGCTGCCTATCAGGACATGGCGAGCTTTATGCTTGACCTGGCGACGGAGCAGGATGGTTTTCTGGGCGTAGAGCACGCCCGCGAGCAGCTGGGTATTAC
>JBPEXS010000259.1:0-1322 GCA_052031325.1 Thalassolituus sp.
TGATTACGCAGATGGCGTAACCCGGCGTAGCTTTCGTGTCGGTTTATATTCAGCATATAAGACTGAACACTGCGGAAGGGGCGTACGAATGAAGCCACTTCATGCTGTGAGCCGCTGGAGCGGCGCTTAGGCACCAGACCGCAGCCCTTAACAAAGCACCACTCACCGTAGAGGTTATTGGCTTCACGGGCGAAACGAGAGGTTCCCCAGGCGGATTCATTCGCAGCCTGAGCCATGGCCAGTGACGGTGGGATTTCATTTACCTGCTTCAGCAGAGCCTTGATCTGCTCTTCCCGGGTGCCTTCTTCCACACGATATTTTTCGGCCAGACGTTTCAACGTACCTGGGCCACCTTCGAGTTCCAGAGGCAGGTTTTTCAGCAGCTTGCGCTCGGCACGGATCTCGCGGTTAGCCTCGTGAATCAGTGGCAGCATAAATGCGCTGAACGCCGCCTTTTTTTCATCCACCTGACGGTAACGCGTAAAGTCAGGCAGCTTTTTTTTCGTCACCGATTTATCCGGCTCATAAAAATCATCCAGCACCGGGTAGCGTTGACTGCACGCGGTTGCGAACAGCAACAGAAACAAAGTAAGCAACACACTGACGTTGATTGGGGAAGACACGCGTAAATTCAAAAGGCTCTCCTGTGGTTTTCTTGTTATTCAGGATAACGGATAGGTGAAAATGTTCCCAACTGCAAGGTGAGAACCTTAATGGCTCCATAAAACTGACCTGCAAACACAAACGGATTATGGAAGACATGAAGCGAGTCGGTGCTCCACGATTGTCATAGAAAGGTGCCTTGGGCAGTGGCTGTCCAGAGAACCGGTTTTTTAAAGCCAGAAGTGGAGCTTACAAATCTACATGTAACACCGTCACCCTGTTGCTTGTGAGAGTTACCTCCGAGCTGCAGGGTCCATCTTAAACCACGTAAACATAACGACTGGATCCTGTGGTCAAGCCACAGGATGACGACGGACTTATTGAGAGATCACTTCCGGAGTCAGAACCGGCTTTCACAGCCCTGAAAAAGAAAACCCCATCTGATTTTTCAGACAGGGTTTTGGAAGAAGTGGAGCCACGCCGATAAGCCCCGATTGTCATAGAGAAGTGTCGTGGACAGTGACTGTCCTCAGAACCGGCTTTAACGGTCCCCAAAAAAGAAAACCCCGCCTGCGTTAACAGACGGGGTTCAACAAATAAGTGGAGTCAGGCCGATAAGCCGGGTTCTGTCGTGGACAGTCATTCGTCTAGGCCTGCAATCGCTCGCAGGCTCCAGCAACCTACCCGTTCCCAGCGTGGGCCACGCCTTGTACCACAAG
>JBPEXS010000026.1:0-6920 GCA_052031325.1 Thalassolituus sp.
CCAGGGGCCAGCCGGCGCCGTGTACAACCAGACCTTCCTGGTGTTTGGCAGGGTCAATGTCCCACAGTTCTTTGATACCGATGCCGTAGTGCTGCGGGTCTTTGCCTTCGTCGAGTTTGAAATCAGCAATCAGCTGCTTGCCCAGGTGGCCGCGACAGCCTTCCGCAAATACGGTGTACTTAGCGCGCAGTTCCATCCCCGGAACATACTCATCTTTTGGCTGGCCGTTTTCATCAACGCCCATATCGCCGGTGATAATGCCTTTTACTGCACCGTCTTCAACGATCAGTTCTGCAGCAGGGAAGCCCGGATAGATTTCCACACCCAGCTCTTCTGCCTGCTGACCCAGCCAGCGGCAGACATTACCCAGAGACACGATGTAGTTGCCATCATTGTGCATTGGCTTGGGAATGGCCCAGTTCGGAGTTTTGATGGACTTTTCAGCACCGGTCAGGAAATACACTTCATCGGATTTAACCGGAGTGTTCAGTGGTGCACCCATCTCTTTCCAGTTCGGGAAGAGTTCGGTCAGTGCGCTGTCTTCAATAACGGCACCGGACAGGATGTGAGCACCGATCTCTGAGCCTTTTTCAACCAGACAGACGGACAGCTCAGCGCCGGATTCAGCGGCCAGCTGCATAAGACGGCACGCGGTTGATAATCCGGCAGGACCTCCACCGACAACCACCACATCATATTCCATCACATCACGTTGCATATAAAAGGCTCCTCATATGGGCGTAACTCAGCGGTCAATCCGCTCGCAGATGCCCTGTTACAGATAATGCCCGGCCGGTGTTCCGGCTCTCATTGCGGCTAAAAACTGCCTGCATTATAAGCACCAGCGTTATTCAAGCAACTTATAGGCGAACGGGGAGGGTTCAGACGCCGTGGTTATTGACCTGAGTCATATGCGCGCTATTGACCTGAATGGGCCTCATGCGAATAATGGTCACCCTTTGGGAAGGCCGCTTTCCGGAGTTTTTTCAGATCGTTGCGGCCTTATTTCTACACCCCTACCAAATGAGGAATCTAATGAAGGTTCTTGTCGCTGTTAAACGTGTAATCGACTACAACGTTAAAGTCCGGGTAAAAGCTGATAATTCTGATGTTGATCTTAACAATGTCAAAATGGCCATGAACCCTTTCTGTGAAATCGCTGTTGAAGAAGCGGTTCGTCTGAAAGAGAAGGGCGTAGCCACTGAAATCGTCGTGGTTTCCATTGGTCCTAAAGTCGCTCAGGAGCAGATCCGTACCGCTCTGGCGCTGGGTGCTGACCGTGGCATCCTGATCGAAACCGAAGAAAAAGCTGAGCCCCTGGCGGTCGCCAAGCTGCTGAAAGGCGTTGTTGAAAAAGAACAGCCTCAGATCGTACTGATGGGTAAGCAGACCATCGACAGCGACAACAACCAGACGGGTCAGATGCTGGGTGCACTGACTGGCATGCCACAGGGTACTTTCGCCTCTGAAGTGGCTGTTGATGGCGAAAAAGTCAAAGTAACCCGTGAAATCGATGGTGGTCTGCGTACCGTTGAGCTGAACCTGCCAGCTATCGTCACCACCGACCTGCGTCTCAACGAACCTCGTTATGCCTCTCTGCCTAACATCATGAAAGCCAAGCGTAAGCCGCTGGATGTTATGTCCCCGGCTGACCTGGGGGTATCTCTGACCAGCAGCCAGACTGTGGTTAAAGTGACTCCACCTGCCGAGCGTTCTGCCGGTGTTAAGGTTGCCAGCGTAAGCGAGCTGGTTGAGAAGCTGAAAAACGAAGCCAAAGTGCTCTAACGGAGAGGAATTAACATGTCTGTATTAGTTATTGCGGAACACGATAACGCCACTCTGAAAGGCGCAACCCTGAATACTGTGACTGCTGCTACCAAAATCGGTGGCGACGTTGTCGTGCTGGTAGCCGGTAGTGGTTGTGCCGCTGCTGCAGAAGCCGCAAGCAAAGTCGCTGGTGTCAGCAAGGTTCTGGTGGCGGATAACGCCGCTTACGAATATCAGCTGGCTGAAAACATGGGCGAGCTGGTTGCTGAGCTGGGTAAAGATTACTCACACGTTCTGGCCTCTGCGACCACCACGGGTAAAGACTTCCTGCCACGTGCAGCAGCTCTGCTGGATGTGAACATGATCTCTGAAGTCATCGGCGTTGAAGCTGATGACACGTTCGTACGTCCTATCTATGCCGGTAACGCCATTGCCACCGTTAAGACTTCTGATGCCATCAAAGTCCTGACTGTTCGTGGTACTGCGTTTGATGCAGCCTCTGCCGAAGGTGGTTCAGCTGCAGTTGAAAGCATTAATGTCGTTAAAGACGCTGGTATCTCTGCCTTCGCTGGTGAAGAGCTGGCCAAGTCTGACCGCCCTGAGCTGACCGCAGCATCAGTTGTTATCTCTGGTGGTCGTGGTATGGGTAATGGCGAGAACTTCGACATCCTGTACAAAGTGGCTGACAAGATCGGTGCTGCTGTCGGTGCATCCCGTGCTGCAGTGGACGCTGGTTTTGTGCCGAACGACATGCAGGTCGGTCAGACCGGTAAGATCGTTGCGCCAGACCTGTACATCGCTGTGGGCATCTCCGGTGCTATTCAGCACCTGGCAGGTATGAAGGACTCCAAAGTCATTGTTGCCATCAACAAAGACGAAGAAGCGCCTATCTTCCAGGTTGCCGATTACGGTCTCGTTGCCGACCTGTTCGAAGCGGTACCTGAGCTGGAAGCTGCTCTGTAAGAGCCACTTTCTGCAACTGTCGGAAAAAGCCCGGTTTATCCGGGCTTTTTTGTGCCCGTCTGAGACTATACTCTTAAGTGCATGTATGATTTGGTCAATAACGGGTGCAGCCCGACACCGCAATGCGTATGATTCTGGCAGTTGGTAGTACAGACTCAAATCCAGCGCAGAACCGAATACAGACGGACAGTATAAGAGTGGATACCTCAGCAACCACCCAGACAACCGGAGCCTCACTTCAGGGGCGACCAGAAACCCGAATTCCTTTCAGTTTTGCCAAGCGTGCCGGCATTCTTGTCGACACCCGCACGGAAAACCTGACTCTGATCCATCGTGAAGGCATTAACGCCCAGGCGCTGATGGAAGTTCAGCGTTATCTGGGGCAGCCTTATCGGATGACGCCAGTCAGCGATGAAGAATTTGACCAGTTTCTTGGCCTTGCCTATCAGACCGATTCGTCAGACACCATGAATATGGTGGAAGGCATCGGTGATGAAATGGACCTCGCCAGTCTCGCCGACTCAGTCCCTGAAACTGAAGACCTGCTGGAACAGGAAGGTGATGCACCGATCAAGCGTCTGATCAATGCGCTGCTGACGGAGGCGGTAAAAGAGGGCGCTTCAGATATTCACGTTGAAACCTATGAAAAGCGCCTTGTCGTCCGCTTCCGGGTCGATGGTGTACTGCGTGAAGTGGTACAGCCCAAACGTGCTCTGTCTGCGTTGCTGATCTCCCGTATTAAAGTTATGGCCAAGCTCGACATCGCTGAAAAGCGTGTACCGCAGGATGGTCGTATCCCACTGCGTATCGGTGGTCGTGAAGTCGACGTACGTGTTTCAACCATGCCATCCAGTCATGGTGAGCGGGTCGTAATGCGTCTGCTGGATAAACAGAGCGGTCGCCTGAGTCTTGGGCAGCTGGGCATGTCTCAGCGCAATTACCAGGTTATGAAGAACATCATCAGCAAGCCACATGGCATTATCCTGGTGACTGGCCCGACCGGCTCCGGTAAAACCACTACGCTGTATGGCGCACTGAGCGACCTCAACGACTCCAGCCGTAACATCCTCACCGTCGAAGACCCGGTGGAATACAGTCTCCCGGGGATTGGTCAGACCCAGGTTAACCTGAAAGCCGATATGACCTTCGCCAAAGGCCTGCGCGCGATTCTGCGCCAGGACCCGGACGTGGTGATGATCGGTGAGATCCGGGACCTTGAAACCGTAGAGATCGCCATTCAGGCGTCGCTCACGGGTCACCTTGTGCTTTCAACCTTGCACACCAATACCGCCGTGGGTGCGATTACCCGTTTGCAGGACATGGGCGTTGAGCCATTCCTGTTGTCCTCGACCGTGATTGGTGTGATGGCTCAGCGTCTTGTACGTGTTCTCTGTGATGACTGCAAAGAGCCGGTCACCGCTGACGAAAGTGAATGTCGCCTGCTCGGCGTTGAGCCGACACAGGCACCGCAGATTTTCCATGCCAAAGGCTGCAGTAAGTGTAACCAGCTGGGTTATCGGGGACGTCAGGGTGTGTATGAAATCATCGAAATCGACGAGCAGATGAAAACCCTGATTCATGATCAGGCCGGCGAGCAGCAGATGGAGCGTCATGCCCGAACTGCTGGGCCCAGCATCCGTGAAGATGGCATCCGCCTGGTGATGGAGGGTAAAACCACCATCGAAGAACTGCTGCGGGTGGTGAAAGGATAACCCATGGCAGCCTTTGTTTATCAGGCACTGGATGCCAAAGGACGCCAGAAGAAGGGCGTTCTTGAAGGGGACAGTGCCCGCCAGATCCGCCAGCAGTTACGCGAAAAAGGCCTGATGCCTCTGTCGGTGGAACAGACCACCGAAAAACAGAAGAGCAACAAAGGTTTCAGTCTGATGCTGGGGCCGTCGCTGTCGGTTTCTGAGCGTGCTCTGCTGACCCGGCAGCTGGCCACGCTTATCGGTGCGGGTCTTCCCATTGATGAGTCACTCAAAGCTCTGGCTGACCAGACCACAAGTCAGAAAACCACCGCCATGGTGCTGGCCATCCGTGCCAAGGTTCTCGAAGGTTATACCCTGGCGAATGCCCTGGCTGAATACCCTCGGGCGTTTCCTCTGTTGTTCCGCTCCACGGTCAGCGCTGGCGAACATTCCGGGCATCTTGATACCGTACTGGAGCGTCTGGCCGATTACTCGGAACGATCGCATGAGTCCGCGCAGAAAATCCGTCTGGCTGCCATTTACCCTCTGGTGCTGACTGTGGTTGCTGTGGCTGTGGTGATCGGGCTCCTGACCTTTGTGGTGCCGGATATCGTCAGTGTATTCGTGAAAAACGGCCAGGACTTACCTGGCCTGACGCAGTTTATGCTGGACATCAGTCACTTCCTGACCAATTACGGCCTGTATCTGGGTGTGCTGCTGGTCGTTGCGATCGGTCTGTTTTCATTTGCCATGCGTGGCGAGGCGTTCAAGGCAAGAGTGCACACTCTGACATTGCGCATCCCCTTTATCGGTAATTTTGTCCGTGAAACCAATACAGCGCGTTTTGGTAGCACGCTCGCCATCCTGACCAGCAGCGGTGTGCCTTTGGTCGAAGCCATGCGCATCGCCAGTCAGGTGGTGCTGAATATTCCCATTCAGAAAGCACTGACAGAAGCCACGGTAAAGGTCAGTGAGGGCGCCAGCTTATCCAAAGCGCTGGGTGACTCCGGCCAGTTTACCCCCATCATGCTGCATATGATTGCCAGTGGCGAAAGCAGTGGTGAACTGGATAGCATGCTCGCCCGCACGGCTGAACAACAAGAAAAAAGTCTTGAGAACACCGTGTCAGGTCTGGTGTCTATTTTTGAACCCCTGATGCTGCTTGTAATGGGTGGTGTCGTCGCTTTGATTGTCGCAGCCATTATGCTGCCGATTCTTGAATTACAACGTATGGTGCAATAGGAGAACCAGATGCACACTCACCGCTTCACTGCTTCATCAACACGTAACAGCTCCCGTTCACAACAGGGCTTCACCCTGATCGAAGTGATGGTGGTGATTGCCATCATCGGTGGCATTCTTGCCATGGTGGCCACTAACATCATTGGCTCGGCGGATGATGCCCGTATCAAGACCACCCAGAATCAGATCAAACTGATTGAAGGTGCTCTGGATATGTACAAACTCCATAACTACCGTTACCCAACGACGGAACAGGGCCTTGAGGCGCTGATTGATAAGCCGAACTCTGACCCAGTGCCTAAGAACTATCAGTCTGGTGGTTACCTGAAAGGTGGCAAACTGCCTCAGGATGCCTGGGATAACGATTTCCTGTATTTCTTCGATAAGGGCAAATACGAAATTATTTCACTGGGCTCTGACGGCACTGAAGGCGGCGAAGGCGATGCTGCCGACATCAGCAGCCTGGATATCTGATGTACCACCGCCAGCGCGGCTTCACATTGCTGGAGCTGATGGTCGTTCTTATGGTGGTTGGCCTGCTGCTCAGCATGGTCAATCTGGCCACCAGCGATAATGCCGCGCAGACGGATACCGAGGCCTTTGGCAAGCAGCTGCAGGCCGCGGTAACGCAATACCGCCAGGAGGCCGTGTTCCAGAATCTGGACCTGGGCCTGGGTTGGCTCCCCGAAGAATTCTGGCTACTGGTCTATACCGACCCAAACTCCCGCGAACTGGCGGGCAATATGTCGGTTGAAGAACTCACCCGCCTGCAGAAAAACCCCTGGTTGCCGTATCGCAGCGAACTCTCCCCGGTCATCGATATCCCGGAAGAGGTCTATGTCCGTCTGATCATGGATGATGATGAGATCCAGATAGAAGACTTGTTTGAAGAAGAAACCGGGCCACTGCCGGCCTTATTGTTTCTTGCATCTGATGAATACACGCCGTTCAGGATGGAGCTGACTCACGACAGTGATGACCGTTTTATGGTGATTCTGGAAGGGGATGGTATCAGCCCGGTGATGCTGGAAACGGAACGCCCGGATGAATTCTGATATGCCTGCCTTCCAGTCCCGTCGCTATCGAACCAGCCAGGGCTTTACCCTGCTGGAAGTCATGATTGCACTTATGGTGTTCGTCTCCGTAGCGGTGACTATCACTGACACCACCGGCCTGCGGGTCAGTTCTTTGTTTTCCATGAAAGATCAGACGCTGGCAGCCTTTGTCGCAGAAAACCGCATCGCCGAAATCCGGCTG
>JBPEXS010000260.1:0-1781 GCA_052031325.1 Thalassolituus sp.
TGCGCGGCAAGATCCTGAACACCTGGGAAGTCGACCCCAACGAAATTCTGTCCTCGCAGGAAGTCCACGACATCGCCGTGGCACTGGGGATCGACCCCGGTGCTGACGATCTCTCTGGTCTGCGCTACGGCAAGATCTGCATCCTGGCCGATGCGGACTCTGACGGTCTGCACATCGCCACCCTGTTGTGCGCCCTGTTCTTACGCCACTTCCGTAAGCTGGTCACTGAAGGCCATGTCTACGTCGCCATGCCACCACTGTTCCGCATTGATATCGGCAAAGACGTGTATTACGCCCTCGACGAAGCGGAAAAGCAGGGCATTCTGGAGCGCATTCAGGCCGAAAAGAAACGTGGCAAAGTCAACGTCCAGCGCTTTAAGGGTCTGGGTGAGATGAACCCGATGCAGCTGCGTGAAACCACCATGGACCCCAACACCCGCCGTCTGGTGCAGCTGACACTGGAGCCGGGTGATGACACCAATGAGCTGATGGACATGCTGCTTGCCAAGAAGCGCTCCTCCGACCGCAAGGCCTGGCTGGAAACCCACGGCAACGAAGTTGATATTGTCTGATATGAAGCGATTCCTGCGCCCCGCACTCTACTGTCTGGCGGCCATTGGCCTGCCGGTCTGGGCGCATACGTCAGCGGGTGACGCCGAGGCGACGTCACTGACCAGCTCACTGATTGAGGTTTCACTGGCCTTTCTGATCATTGCCCTGTTGTTACTGCGCCATTACCGCCTGCGCAAAGAACGTGACCTCACCGGTCAGACACAACTGCTCAGCGCCATGATTGAATCCCTGCCGGATATCGTGGCGTATAAAGACAAAGAAGGCGTTTATCAGATGTGCAACAGCCGCGCGAGCCAGTTTTTTGGCCTGACCGCCGCTGAAAGCTCCGGCATGCGCGATCAGGATATTTTTGACGCCGTGACCTGCAAGCTGATCCGCCATCAGGACCGCGACGCCCGCCAGCGTCGCTCTCAGACCCGCCACGAGGCCTGGCTGGACAACGCTGACGGCAAAAAAGTCCTGCTCGACTGTTACCGTCAGCCGATGTTTGATGCTGACCACAATTACATGGGGCTGGTGTTTCTCTGTCGCGACATTACCCAAAGCCGCAAACAGCAGGAAAACCTCGAATATCTGGCGCGCCACGATACCCTGACCGGTCTCATCAACCGCCATATGCTGCATGAGCAACTGAATTTCGCCCTGCAGATGACCCGCCGCAACAGCGAGTGCATCGCCCTGGTGTTTATCGATCTGGATAAATTCAAAGAGATCAACGACTCGCTGGGCCATAACATCGGCGACCTGCTGCTGCGCGATGTTGCTCACCGCCTGAAATCCAACCTGCGTGACAGTGATATCTGCGCCCGCATTGGTGGTGACGAATTTGTCGTCGCACTGAGCCAGATTGAAGAAGATCATGTGCAGGAAAAGTGCGATCAGCTGCTGCAACAGATTGCCCAGCCGTATCATCTTCAGGGGCACCTGCTGTCGGTCTGTGCCAGTGCCGGTATCGCCATTGCGCCACAGCACGGTAACTCGGCCGAGTCGCTGATGCTGCACGCCGATGCGGCTCTGAACCGTGCCAAAGCCCAGGGACGCAACTGCAGCTATCTGTACACCGAGAAACTGACCCTGAACCAGCACAACCAGTTGTCGCTGGAGCAGGATCTGCGCAAAGCCTTTGCCAATAACGAATTCCAGCTGGTCTACCACCCACAATGGCGCAACGGCCAGAATCGCCCTGAGCGGGTCGAAGCCCTGATCCG
>JBPEXS010000261.1:0-1127 GCA_052031325.1 Thalassolituus sp.
ACTAATACCGGCACGGGTGTATCAATACTGGGAAAGGACTGCCCAGGGCTCCACGACAGAGTCATCAGCTCACCCGGGCTGACACTGTGCCCCAACAGTTCAAGGGGCTGAACAGTCTCAACCGATCTACCATCAACAGATGCACCTTCAACAGATGTGCCTTCAACAGACTCAACATCCATAGCTGCTGATTTAGAAGGCAAGACAGACGATACCGCCTGCATGGGAGGCTCTGCCGTGACAATATCTTCTTCATCCGCCAACTCAGTTGCGTGCAGAGAAAACGAACAAGCAAGCCCAAGCCCAAATCCGAGCCCAGGCCAAAGAGACACCCAGGCAGATGTATGGAAAAACGGTGTCATGAATAGTCTCACAATGGATCTTCAGCTCTGACAGAGGGAGGACCGGGCAGGTTCACTGCCCGGAGAAAAGAAGATGAATAAGAACCCAGGCTTGCAAGAGCCCAGGTAAGAAAGAGCTGGGCTTACAAAGAACAGGACTGAGCCGCAGCCTGAAATCCAGTCTCAGCGTTTTTTGGCGTTAGCAAACGCCGCCGCCATGGCACCCGCCATGGCGTTATTCGCTGGCGCCTGTTGTTTCTGGGCACTGTGGTTTCTGCGCCCCGTACCTTTACCCGCACCAGAGCGACTCTTTTCACGCAATGACTGGCCTTCGGCACGGTCGCTGGCGCTGTCGGTGAGACGCATGGACAAACCGATACGCTTGCGCGGGACATCCACTTCCATCACTTTCACTTTAACGATATCACCGGCCTTCACCACATCACGCGGGTCTTTGACGAAGGTATCGGACAGCGCCGAGATATGCACCAGACCATCCTGATGCACACCGATGTCAACGAAGGCACCAAACGCCGCCACGTTGGTGATCACCCCCTCCAGAATCATATCCGGGCGCAGGTCTTTGATGTCTTCGACGCCGTCTTTGAACTCGGCGAATTTGAATTCCGGACGTGGGTCACGGCCGGGTTTTTCCAGCTCAGACAGGATGTCTTTCACCGTGATTTCACCGACCTTGTCATCGGTAAAGTTGGCGGCTTTTACCGACTTGAGGAACTGACCATCGCCGATCAGGCCAGAGACATCGCGGGAAAACTCATGGGCGAT
>JBPEXS010000262.1:0-4308 GCA_052031325.1 Thalassolituus sp.
ATCAGATCCCGCAGCAGAAACCGCCCCGGCAGCAGTGCCTCCAGCGTTGAATTCGCAACGGGTGAGGCATCACCGTGAATCATGGCAGCGATCAGGTCGGCGCAGAGTGGCGTCGACGCCAACCCACGTGAGCCATGACCGATATTCAGAAACACCCCGGGCAGCCAGGGCATGTCAGCCTGAGGAATCTGCCGCGCATTTCGGCGTAATCCAGCAAAACGCTCAATAAACAGTGTCTGATCTGCGACCGGGCCCGCCATGGGCAGGTAATCCGGTGTGGTACAGCGGAACCCGACGCGTCCGCCGGTGATGCGACTGTGTTCTGCCACTGCAGCCCAGTCCGATCCAAAATCGCTCAGATGGGACAGATTCATCTGATGATCGGCGTCTGTCAGTGCGGTTTCTTCTGACTTGAGGTTGTAGGTTGCGCCCAGACACAAACGACCATCGATGGCCGGTGGCATATAGCTGTGCGCGCAGAGTACGGTGCTGTGTTGTGGCAGACCTTCAGGGTTCAGGTAGCTCAGCTGGCCACGGATCTTTTTGGTCGGCAGGTAACACTGTGGCAAGAGTTCTTTTGCGGCCCAGGCGGTGGCTATGACCACCGCATCGGCACAAAAGGTCTGCTCACCCATGCTCAGTTCAACGCCTGACTCGTCCGCGCGCAGAGAGGTTACCCTGGCTGACTGGAACTCAATGGCCGGGTGATTGACCAGAGCCTTGCAGAATTCAGCGGGGGCCACCCAGCCCGCTGCCGGGAACAGCAAGCCCTGATTGTCCTGCGTATTGCCGGACAGGCGACTGATGGCTTCTACAGATGCGGGCTGGATCAGCTCAGCCGGGGGCTGATTGTTGTCCAGATACTTCTGCTGTCGTGCGGCTTCTTTGTTATCCCAGCCAATCTGTACCACGCCGCAGTTATCCCAGCGTTTGCCGTCGGCTGGCCCAAGAATCTGTTGAACCTGGGTCAGGGCCCGCTCATAAGCCTGCCGGTAAAACCCGGAATGCTGAGCACTGTCATCGGCAGCGAGCTTGATATAGAGCCCACCCTGCGGGTTGCCAGAAGCCCCGCTGGCAATGCCGGAGTCATCCAGCAACATCACCCGATAGCCGCGATCTGCCAGGGCGCGGGCGGTGGTGCATCCTGCCAGTCCGGCACCGACCACTGCAACGCACGAGCCGGTAGGACGAGCCTGAGGCAATCTCAACCAGGGGGCAGGGCTGCTCAAGGTGGGGCGTTCAGGACCGCAGCTCAGCCCAAACTGTCCTGCCAGCATATCGCGCTTGCGCCCGAAGCCCGGTTGCTTGCGGATGCTGAAGCCTGCCCCTTTCAGGCCACGTTTCACCAGACCGGCAGCGGTGAAGGTGGCAATGCTTGCCGGAGCCGAGGTGGCCTGCCAGGTCTGCAGAGACAGGCGCCGCATTTCGCTGAACAGGGCTTCTGTCCACATGGCGGGGTTTTTGGCCGGAGCAAAGCCATCCAGATACCAGGCATGAACCGGTCCGTTCAGTTGTGGCAGAGCGTCATGCACATCGGCAAAGACCAGAGTCAGAGTGACCCGTTCCTGTGGCCAGTGCAGGGTATGAAAGCCCGGAGTCAGTAGCGGATATTGTTCGAGCAGCTGCTGCGCTAATGGCTCCAGCTCAGGCCACAGAGACAGTGCCTGTTGCAGCTGCTCTGATGTCAGCGGGTATTTTTCAATGCTGGTGAAGTGCAGATGGAAGTCTTCATTAGCCCGATGGGCCTGTTCCCGGAAGGCCTGCCAGGTCGCCAGAAAGTTAAGGCCGGTGCCAAAGCCGGTCTCAATGATGCGGAAAGGCCCCTGCCACTCATGCCAGCGCTCAGGTAGGCGGTTGTGCCCGAGAAATACGTAGCGGGTTTCGGCCAGGCCGTTTTCAACGGAGAAATAAGTATCCCCGAACTGGCGGGCGACGGGATGCCCCTGCTCATTCCAGTCCAGTTCGGGGGAGGTCAGGTCAGACACTGTGTAAACCGGTTTTTATGCCCTGAGTGGGTTCACTCTGGGGTTGGCGCGTCCAGCAGAGTTACGGACTCAATCAGAATCGGCGGTACCGGGCGATCGGCGCGGTCGGTCGGGGCAGAACCTATGGTATCGACCACATCCATACCTTTGATCACATGGCCAAACACCGCATAGCCATAGTCACGCACACCATGGTTCAGGCGTTTGTTATCCACCAGATTGATGAAGAACTGGCTGTTGGCACTGTCGACTTGCATCTTACGCGCCATGGCGATGGTGCCACGGTCGTTTTTCAGGCCGTTTTTCGCTTCGTTCTTAATTTCAGGGTGTACGGATTTCAGGACCATAGCTGGGGTGTAGCCACCGCCCTGAATCATGAAGCCGTCAATAACACGGTGGAACAGAGTGTCGTTGTAGAAACCTTCATTCACGTAGGTAATGAAATTATCGACGGTGACAGGCGCTTTGGTTTTATTCAGAGCCAGTTCTATGTAACCGGCAGAGGTAGTCATGCCGGCATAGATGTAGTCATCGGTTGTTGTTGTTTCAGCCTGAGCAGACAGTGAAGACAGCGTCAGCAGAGACACACAAAGCAGAGATTGAAGTAAGGTCATTACGGTTTTCATAATCAGGCCCAGCCACTGTTGCTGCGCTTACCACGCAGGTTTGGAAGAATCAGACCGGCAATAATGCCGATAAACACCAGACCGCCGCCATACAGCAGATAGATGTTGCGTTTGTCTTTGCGCAGCTGTTCGTTTTCAGCCTCCAGGGATTCAACGCGCAGCTCGAGTTGCTGATTGCGGATACCCAGCTCGCGGCTGGCGCTGGTGAGCAGGGGGCTGTCCTGGATGATGTTATCCAGGCGTTCGTTTTCGAGGTCCTCGGCAGTGACCGGCTCAGTCGTTTCTGCTGGCGTGTTGTTAATGGCTTCAGCCGCTGCAGACTGGGCTTTCTCCAGCTGGGCTTTCAGGGCCTTGATTTCAGCCTCTGCGCTCTCCAGCTGTTCACGGGCGATGGGCTGATCCATCAGGTATTGGGAGCTTACCCAGCCTTCAGTGCCATCGGTTGTGCGAACCTGAGTAAAGCCTTCTTCTTCACTGAGGTACACCAGGTGTTCACCACTGGGCAGAACCTTCAGTGAGCGGTATTCGATGGAGGGGCCACCTCTGAGCTGGACGTACAAGGTATCGCTGACATAACGCATCTCCTCGGCATGGGATAACGAAACGCCCAGTGCGGCAGCACAGGTCGCGGTGAAGGTAAATACAGTCAGAAGCGCAGCGCGGACAGGCGCGGAAATTGAAAAGGCAGTCATGGCAGTACTTTCTTAAACGGCTTAACAGTGACGTTGCGGTAGACACCCGCATCGCAGTATGGGTCTTCAGCGGCCCAGGCTTCGGCTTCCTGCAGGCTGGCAAAGTCGGCTACTACAAGGCTACCGGTAAAGGCCGGTGCGTCTTCAGTGGCATCTGCTGCGGGGTGTGGCCCGGCGATCAGCAGGCGGCCTTCGTTATTGAGCTCTTCCAGTCGGGTGAGGTGTGCCGGACGAGCCTGTTTACGGAGTGGCAGGCTGTTGTCGACGTCTTCACTGATTATGGCGAACCACATGCTTATTTTGTCTCGTGTTGAATATAACGGGTCATGTAAACACCCTGGGCGATGATAAACACTAAAGTCAGCCCCAGCATGCCAAAGAGTTTGAAGTCGACCCACACATCTTCGCTGAAGTTATAGGCAACGACCAGATTCAGTATGCCACTCAGGGCAAAGAAGCCGACCCAGGCCAGCGACAGGCGCGACCAGACGGCATCCGGAAGTTTGATTTCCGCGCTCAGCATACGTTCCAGCAGCGGGCGACCGGTGAACATGCGATAGCCGATAAAGCCGAGAGCGAATAACCAGTTGATAACCGTGGGTTTCCACATAATGAAGGCTTCATTATTGAAGAAGAGAGTCAGACCACCCATAAAGACGACAATCACCAGGGTGATTTTGTGCATGGTCTCGACTTTGCCATACAGGAAACGCACGGCGAGCATCTGCAGAATGGTGGCAGGAATCAGTACGGCGGTGGCGATCACCAGGTGATTAGTGTCGAGCAGCTGTTGAATGGTTTCTTCGCTGAGCCAGGGGGAGAGCGACTCAATCAGCTCCTCTGCCCATTTGAACACGACAAAAAAAACGGCAATGGGCAGGTAGTCCAACAATAACTTCATTCGCTAAATCAACCACTAAGACATAAAATACACGGCATTATGTCCCAAGCCAGTGAGAGCGTCCAATTGAACTCCCGCATTGATCTTCATTGCCACACCACCGC
>JBPEXS010000263.1:0-7914 GCA_052031325.1 Thalassolituus sp.
AGGATCAATCCGTTCCGCAAAATCGAGGAACAACTGCTCAATGTGATACCGCAGCAGGTCATCCTTAGAGCGGTAATGCAGATAAAAGGTCGGACGGGCAACCCCGGAGTGCTCACAGATATTAGCCACTGAGAGCTTGGAGTATGGCTTCTCAGCCATGAGTTCGAGCAGGGTATTGACCAATAGCCGACGGGAGCGCTCGACGCGCTTATCCAGTTCTTTGACTTCTGCCATGGCATCCACGTTTATTGTTTTTATACACTTGTCGCAAAGTGTACATGAATGAGCGCAGGCAAAAAATGGTCATGCATGACATTTGGCACTGGTGGACCTTAAGAAAATGGTAAAGAAAAAGGCCGCAGAGCGGCCTTTTTCTTTGCTGACAACGGCTTAAGCCGTTTCAAACATTTCTTCATCCAGACCATAAAGTGGCTCAGAACCACCTTTAACCGCCTCAGACAGAGAGACATAACGTGGCAGCAAACGCTTGATGAAGAAGCGACCGGTAGCCAGTTTGGCTTTGTAGAAGTCTTCTGATGCTTTAGGCAGAGACACAGCAGCCATCTTAGCCCACATAAAGGCGTAGGCGGTGTAACCGAACACGTGCAGGTACTCAACAGAGGCCGCGCCGATTTCGTTCGGGTTAGACTGAGCCTGAGTCAGAACCCACTCCGTCAGTTCCGTCAGGTTGGCCATCGCGGCTTTCAGCGGCTCAACGAATTCGGCCATACCTTCGGCAGCACCCTGCTCGGCAATGAAGGCATCCACATCGGCTGTGAACAGCTTCAGGAAGGCGCCACCGTTTGCAGCAATCTTACGGCCCATCAGGTCGAGTGCCTGAATACCGTTGGTGCCTTCGTAGATCTGGGTGATGCGGATGTCACGTACGTACTGTTCCTGACCCCATTCACGGATAAAGCCGTGACCACCGAAGACCTGTTGACCGGCTATAGCGCTTTCCAGAGCCACGTCCGTCATAAAGGCTTTGGCGATTGGCGTCAGCAGAGCCACCATAGCTTCGGCGTTTTTCTTGGCATCGGCATCGTCAGAGAACTTAGTGATGTCGAGGTACTTAGCCACATAGGTAGAGAACGCACGGCCACCTTCGTTGAAGGCTTTCATGGTCATCAGCATGCGACGCACGTCCGGATGAACAATGATCGGGTCAGCGGCTTTGTCTTTAGCAACCGGACCTGTCGGTGCACGGCTCTGAATACGCTCACGGGCGTATTCAACAGCGCTCTGGTAAGACGCTTCAGCACCACCCAGACCCTGGATACCCACACCCAGACGTTCATAGTTCATCATGGTGAACATACAGGCCAGACCTTTGTTCTCTTCGCCAACCAGCCAGCCTTTGGCGTTGTCGAAGTTCATCACACAGGTGGCAGAACCTTTGATACCCATTTTGTGTTCGATAGAACCACAGGTCACCGGGTTACGCTCACCCAGAGAACCGTCGTCGTTCACCAGGAACTTAGGCACCAGGAACAGAGAGATACCGCGTGGACCTGCAGGCGCGTCCGGCAGTTTGGCCAGCACCAGGTGGATGATGTTCTCCGCCATGTCATGCTCACCCCAGGTGATGAAGATCTTGGTACCGGAGATGTCGAAAGAACCGTCGTCGTTACGCTCGGCCTTAGTACGGATAATACCCAGGTCAGTACCGGCGTGAGGCTCGGTCAGATCCATAGCGCCAGACCATACGCCGGAGTACATGTTCGGCAGATACTTTTCTTTCAGTTCGTCTGAACCGTGTACGTTCAGAGACAGACACGCACCGGCAGTCAGCATAGGTGCCAGACCGAATGACATGTTGGCGCCCTGCACCATTTCTTCAACCTGAGCAACCAGAGTCTTAGGCATGCCCATACCACCGAAGTCAGGGTTACCACCCAGACCGTTCAGGCCAGCTTCTACATAAGTCTGGTAAGCGTCTTTAAAGCCAGGAGCCGCAGTGACTTCACCGTCGTTCCACTTGGAACCGTTTTCGTCACCTTCACGGTTCAGTGGTGCCAGCACCTGAGAACAGATTTTGCCGCACTCTTCGAGGATGGCTTCACCGGTTTCAACATCAACCATGCCTTCCAGGCCTGCCAGTGAAGACCAGAAATCACCGGCGTTGAATACTTCGTTCAGAACAAAACGCATGTCACGCAGGGGGGCTTTGTAATCAGCCATTTTTTCACCTCATTGAAGATTGAGTTCCGTCTGCTGTCCATCTTAGCGGGCAGACGCAGAACCGATGTTGGTTTACCACAGAGTGGGATTCAAACAAGTGTTTGAAAGTTACGGACGGCGACCCTTATTGTCAAGCATCAGACTGCGTGAGACACGAAAAAGACGGCAGGGTTGCCCACAGCCTTCAGGCTGATTTAAAAGGACAGAAACAAAGGATAGATTCAAAGAATAGAAACAAAGAATTATTGGTCTCCGGCAGAGACCTCTGCCGGAGTGAGGTGCAGTCGCCCGGGTGTGGAGAGAATACGGACGACTGCGAAACAGACGTTTTCAGATTAACAGGGAGAAGTCAGGCCTCAGTATCAATCAGCGAACCGAGCGCTTCATCTTCGAGCTTAACGACTTTTGCGTTAGCCTCAACCACCACCTGACTTTCTTTCAGATCGGTCATAGCCTCAGTGGTTTCACCCGTTGGCTCGACGGGTCGGGCGGTTGCTGCCGACACCACCTGTTGAGCTGCCCGTGACACCTGAGTCACTGCCTGGCTCAGGCCTGCAGCGGCAGAAGAAACTTCCGATCCTGTTGTTGAACCTATGTTCATACGCACACCTCATTGATCAGGTATGGATTTATTAGAACATCCGTTAATCAAGCAATCCAGAGACAGAATGTCTGTTTTTTAGACAGATTTATTCTATTAGTAATCAGGCTTGTGCAGCAGCGCCCGAAGCGTCATAAAACAAATCACTCTCCGCCTGCTTTGGCGCCAGAATTTCGTCAAGCTCTTGAGGGGCCTGCGTCACCTGGTGATCCGAATTGATGCCCAACTTACGGAACAATGCCTGATCTTTGTTAGCTGCCGGGTTTGGCGTGGTCAGCAGGCATTCGCCGTAGAAGATAGAGTTGGCACCGGCGAAGAAACACATCGCCTGCATCTCTTCCGACATTTCTTCACGACCAGCACTCAGACGGACATGTGAGGCCGGCATCATGATACGTGCTGCAGCAATAGTACGGATGAAGTCCAGTGGGTCCACATCACCTTCGCTTTCCAGTGGCGTGCCGGCAACCTTAACCAGCTGGTTAATCGGCACTGAATCCGGATGCTGTGGCAGGTTAGCCAGCTGAACCAGCAGACCGGCACGGTCTTTCAGGGTCTCACCCATCCCCAGGATACCGCCGGAACAGACCTTCATACCGGCGTTGCGGACATTTGAGAGAGTATTCAGACGGTCGGAGTAGGTACGGGTGGTGATGATTTCACCGTAAAACTCCGGTGAGGTATCCAGATTGTGGTTGTAGTAATCAAGGCCCGCCTCAGCCAGCGCATTGGCTTTACCTTCATCCAGCATGCCCAGAGTCATGCAGGTCTCCAGCCCCAGCTCTTTCACACCTTTGACCATGGCCAGAACATACGGCATGTCTTTCTCACGTGGTGAACGCCAGGCTGCCCCCATGCAGAAACGATCAGAGCCTGCCGCCTTAGCCGCTTTTGCCTTTTCGATCACGGCTTCAACTTCCATCAGTCTTTCACGCTCAAGACCGGTGTCGTAACGGGCGCTCTGTGGGCAATAGGCACAGTCTTCCGGGCAGGCACCGGTCTTGATCGACAGCAGTGTGCTGACCTGTACCTGATTCGGATCGAAGTACTGACGATGAACCATCTGGGCGCGGAACAGCAGATCATTAAACGGCAGGCTGAGGAGCGCATTCGCTTCGTCTAAGGTCCAGTCGTTGCGGATGGCGGAATCTGTGGTGGCTGCGACGTTCATGGGATACTCTCAGGGATTCGTAGATCTGAACCATGGATGGTAATCGGGATGCGGCCACAGTCAACCTTGTCAGCCCTGAAAGAAAACTGGTGGTTATTTATTAACCAGGCCAGTCAATGTGAGTTGTGCCTCGATGCACCTGACCAGCCAGCATTTATCTGCAGCCGCTGCGAAGCCGATCTGCCCTGGACGGGTCTCAGTTGCCCTCAGTGCAGCGAGCCGGTCGTCACCGAGGGGCGTTGTGGTCGCTGCCAGAAGAAACCTCCGGCTTACGACTACAGTTTCTGCACTTTTCTGTATGGCCACCCGGTGAATCATTGGGTGCAGCGCTGCAAAGACAAAGGGGATATCCGTTTTGCAGGGCATTTCAGCCGCCTGATGCTCAGGGATCAGCCGCTATTCAGTGTACAGCCTGATGCACTGGTCACCATTCCCTCTACCCGCCGTCGACTGTTCCGTCGTGGATTCAACCTGAGTCAGCTGCTTGCCCGTCAGCTGAGCAAAGCGCTCGACATACCAGTACTGGAGGAGGCTCTTATCAAACATCAGGGCCGTGACCAGCGCAAACTGAGTGGCAAAGAGCGTCGCGCCGTTGATACCGGACTGCGCAGCGCCGGCAGACCACTGATCGGGCAACACCTGCTGATCATCGACGATGTCATGACCACCGGCGCCACTCTGGATCAGGCCGCCCGGTTGTTAAAACAACAGGGGGCTACAACGGTCGGGGCCTGGTGTTTTGCCCGTACCCCACGCCAGGGCTTTCAGGCATACTGAGCGCCGCTGTGACCTCTCAACCCCGGGCCTTTCCATCATGTCTGATACTGATTTTCTTCACCCTTACTCCCGACTGACTCCAGAGCTGGTGATGGATGCGGCGGAGTCTCTGGGCTATGTCTGTGACGCCCGGATTCTGGCGCTGAACAGTTATGAAAACCGCGTTTATCAGATCGGCATCGAAGACGAAGCCCCGCTGATCACCAAATTTTACCGCCCGGCGCGCTGGAGTGCAGACGCCATCCGTGAAGAACATGCGTTTCTGCTGGAGCTGGCGGCCGCAGAGATCCCGGTGGTTGCACCTCTGGTCATCAATGACGAGACCTTATTTGAGCACGAAGGTTTTCTGTTTGCCCTGTTCCCACGTCGGGGCGGACATGCGCCGGAACTCAGCAGTGATGACGACCTGGAGCTGATTGGTCGCTGGTTGGCACGCCTGCACCTGACCGGAGAAGCCTCAGATTTCCAACATCGCCCTCTCGTCCGCGGCAGTGCCGATATCATCACTGCCAGCGAGACGGTACTGAGCAGTGGCCTGATGCCGGATGACTACCGCAGCGCCTATGAATCCCTGATCCGCGATATTCTCGCCCACACCGATCAGCAGTTCATCGACGACCGTTTTCCGACCCTGCGCCTGCATGGCGATATGCACACCGGCAACCTGCTGTTAAGAGATGAACAACTGTGGCTCGTCGACTTCGACGACTGTGTTCAGGGTCCGGCCATGCAGGACATCTGGATGCTGCTCAGCGGTTCGCCAGAGGAACACCGCCAGCAACTTATGGTCATAGCGGAAGGTTATGAAATGTTCCGCCCGTTTCCCGCAGCCGAACTGGTACTGACAGAAACCCTGCGGACACGACGCATTATCCGCCATGCTGCCTGGCTCAGCAGCCGCTGGCAGGACCCTGCATTTCCGGTCGCATTTCCCTGGTTTGAGAGCCACCGCTACTGGTCTGAACATCTGCTGGCACTGCGCGAACAATTAGCGGCTCTGCAGGAAGAACCTTTATCCATGCCCGTATTCTAATAACGGCGGTACCGTCTGATTCTGGTACCTGCCAACCTGATTAAGGAGAGTTACATGAAGCGTCTGCTTCCAATCGTCATCACTGCTGCCACCCTGCCTTTCGCTGCTGTATCGGCGCAGGCTGAAAACCGTTTACCTGAGAACCTCTACATTGGTGGTGGCTTCAACCAGAACATCATTGATTCCCCTTGGGGTGGATCCGAAAGTGCCACCGGCTTTACCGTGTTTGGCGGCCTGGACTTTGAAAACGGCATTGCTGGACTGAACAGCAGCGTCGAGCTGGGTTACGGCGACACCGAAGATTTCTACGACAACACCGACAGCGATATCAATGGCCCATGGGTAGCCCTGGTCGGCGAGAAATCCCTGCCGGAAATTGATCCACGCCTGTCCGTACTGGGCCGCCTGGGCCTGGATCTGGGTGACGACGATGGCTTGCTGCTGGGTGCGGGTGTCGGCTTTGATGTCACTGACAACGTCGGTCTGCGTGGTGAATTCATCAATAAGGACGCCACCAGCGTCTATCAGATCAGTGCTCTGCTGCACTTCTGAGCACTTATGGACAACGTGCTGAGCTGAAAACGGGGCCTTCGGGCCCCTTTTTTATGCCCAGGCAGGAGTGTAAATACCCGCTACGGCGCTAAACCCTGTGATTTAGCAGCCTCATCCTCTAAAATGTGCCTCCTTTGACACAGGTCGATTACTTCAGGAGACACACCATGTCTGATCAGGATTCCGTAGTTATTGTTGCTGGCGCCCGTACCCCGATGGGCGGTCTGCAGGGCAGCCTCAGCAGCATCAGCGCCCCGGAGCTGGGTGCCATCGCCATTAAAGCCGCCGTTGAGCGCGCCGGTATCCAGCCTGCCGATGTGCAGGAAGTCATCATGGGTAACGTACTCTCTGCAGGTCTGAAGCAGGGCCCTGCCCGTCAGGCCATGCGCAAAGCCGGTCTGTCCGATGCCACGGGTGCCACCACCATCAACAAGCTGTGTGGTTCCGGCATGAAAGCCACCATGATGGCCCACGATGCGATCAAAGCAGGTTCAGTTGATATCGCTGTATCCGGCGGTATGGAATCCATGTCTCAGGCCCCTTACGTACTGCAGGGTGCACGCACCGGTTACCGTATGGGTGACGGTGATACGCTGAAAGATCACATGTTCCTCGACGGCCTGCAGGACGCCGAAACCGGCAGCCTGATGGGTGCCTTCGCACAGAAAATGGCCGACAAGAAAGGCTACACCCGCGAACAGATGGACGCTTACGCCATCCGCTCACTGACCCGCGCCAAAGACGCCATCGAAAACGGTCTGAACAACGCTGAAATCGTGCCGGTAACCGTTAAGAGCCGTAAAGGTGAAACCGTTGTCGACAACGACGAGCAGCCGTTCAACGCCAACATCGAGAAGATTCCGGGTCTGCGTCCAGCCTTCGCCAAAGACGGCACCATCACGGCCGCTAACGCGTCTTCAATCTCTGACGGTTCTTCTGCACTGGTACTGATGCGTGAATCCGTTGCTGCCGCCAAAGGCGTTAAGCCACTGGCGCGCATCGTCGCCCACTCCACTCAGTCTCAGCACCCGGAAGAGTTCACAGTCGCTCCTTGTGGCGCCATTGAAACCCTGCTGGCCAAAACCGGCTGGAGCAAAGATGAAGTCGACCTGTGGGAAATCAACGAAGCCTTCGCCATGGTTGCCATGATGCCGATTGATGCGCTGGGTCTGGACGACTCCAAAGTGAACATCTACGGCGGTGCCTGTGCACAGGGTCACCCGGTTGGTTCTACCGGTTCACGTCTGATCGTGACCCTGATGAACGCACTGAAAAACACCGGTGGTACCAAGGGCGTTGCCGCTCTGTGTATCGGTGGTGGTGAAGCCACAGCTATGGCGATTGAACTGATCTGATCAGTTTCTGCAGCCAATAAAAAAAGCCGCTTAATGCGGCTTTTTTTATGTAAAAAGTTACCACTGCCCGCAGTTTGAGGTTGGCCTGATGACAGACAGTGTCACTTGATTCGTCATCCTGTGGTTTGTGAGACTCGTCTTCGAGCCGCAGGATCCATATCCGACTTCCGGCGTCATTACGCTCCCGGGAGGACGGCATCCTCCCGGCGCTGGCCCTCCCTCCTGCTTCGCGCTGAGTTGCTCG
>JBPEXS010000264.1:0-13327 GCA_052031325.1 Thalassolituus sp.
ACGCTTTGAGTTGGGTTCCGCGGTAGTTCTGGCTTTTTTTTAATTCTCGAATAATTCGCGTCATTGCGAGGCCGCAGGTCGTGGTAATCCAGACGATGTGAATTTTTTTGTTTACGTTTCCGGAAGGACGACATGGGGCGCCCAGCCTCGACTGGCGTGGACTCATCCACCCAATTTCATATTTAAAATCGGATTTTTTATTCGTCATTGCGAGCGTAGCGAAGCAATCCAGACTAACTCCATATCATCTTAATGGTTCTGGCCTCAATTCTAGTTTCGGGATCCTGAAGTATCCTGTTGCTTTACGCTCCTGGGAGGACGGCATCCTCCCGGCGCTGGCCCACCCACCTGCTTCGCGCTTTTCTGGGCCGTGTATCCTCATTTACTGGTCTCTTACCGGACCGGGACTGAGCAGCATCCATGCTGCCAGCCCCTTGCTCGACATCCATGTCTCGCATTCCGGACGAGTCTGCATAAATTTCGGCGGCCCCAGAGGCGCAGTTTCAACCAGCAACATTCTTCATTAAAAATAACAGCACTGGGGGCCTCTACATTGAATGAGACGACACGCCTGGCTCAGTTAAGGCTCCCAGTGATTTAAGTTTGATCTCAGTGTTTCTGGTTTTTAGTGCGCCTGTTGCGAGCCACGACATTCAAAAATGAACAGCTCTTCGAGACAGGACGTCGAGAAAAGCGTGCTGAGGCAGGACGCCGAATCACGCTGTGAGCGTAGTGAAGTTTGCAGAAGGGAGTGAAACAGCGAGCAACACAGCGCGAAGCAGGAGGGGTGGCACGCGCCGGGAGGATGCCGTCCTCCCAGGAGCGAAATACTATTATCTCTTGCGCCAATATTGATGGCTTCTCACATTCTTTATATCTTCAATAGTAAAAAATGGCTTAGCACCACAGAGAAATGTGCCGAGAATTTCTTCAATATAATCATCACCAACAGCCTCTAGCCTCGCCCGTAACATTCGTCTAAGAGTTGATATCTTATGGATCGGTATATGATTATTTGAAACAGCATCTGTAATTGACTTTTCAAGCTCAACCTTACCTTTATTCCCCTTATATTTATGAAGTTCATCTCTCAACAGAAAGAAAGCCTCATATTCTGGGAAATAGAATGAAAAACTTTTATTCAAATATTCCAATGCAGTTGAAAGATCATTTTTATCAATCAAATTCTGATAGAACAATGTTATATACTTCTCTATTTCAGCTATTGTCAGTTCATCACTTGGTGCAGACAAAAAACAGAAAGGAGATGGTCTGGTAAAATCTAGACCTCTAATCAATTTAAAGCTAAAACAAATGCAAGAGATAACGGCTAAACGATTTCTACACTTATGATTAATTAGTCCAAGACATCTTGAAAAAGACAACCAAGATATCAAATCCCCAGATTTCAGCTTTAACCCATTAACCGGATCACCATGCATATCAATGTGCAAAATTGGATTACTTGAAGATGAGACACGCTCTTGAACTAGACAGAGGTCTTTTATCAAATTTTCTAGATCGAATGGAGTATAAAAATAACATTCAATAGGTTTAGACCTATTGAATGTATCCAAAAGATCCTGATTCATTCTAGAAAGAAAGCCATCTTCCTGGGAGGGAACACTCTGAATCACGTGGATTTGAGTAGGATTAAAGTAGAAGTGAGGTTCCCAGATTCTACTCACAGTCTCTCATACACCACAAAACTATAATCAAACGGATTCGGCCCCTCTGCCTTAAAATCCTCCCGCGTCACTTCCGCCCACTCACTTTTATCATACTCCGGAAACCACGCATCGCCCTCCACTTCCGCATGCACTTCCGTCAGATATAACCGTTCACAGTGTGGCAGCGTCAGGCCATAAATCTCAGCGCCCCCCATGACCATGGCTTCTTCCTGTCCGTCAATCAGGCACACGCTTTCGGCGACCTTGATAGCGTCTTCGACAGAGCTCACAACTTTCACGCCTTCCGGCTGATAATCAGTCTGGCGGGTAATGACGATGTTGGTGCGACCCGGCAGTGGCTTGCCGATGCTTTCGTAGGTTTTTCGGCCCATGATGACGGGCTTACCCAGGGTGGTCTGTTTGAAGTATTTGAGGTCGTTGGGCAGGTACCAGGGGAGTTTGTTATCCCGGCCGATAACACGGTTCTGGGCGACGGCGACGATAAGGGCGAGTTTCACAAGGGTGTCCTGTTGCATTCAATCTTCTCCGGATGATAACGGCTGCGTCAGCGGAAGTCAGGCGATTGCTGGGCGAGGCATGCCTGCTCCGGGTAATCGGTTCAGATTGATCGCTTCAGGTTATATGCTTCAACGTAGGGGGGCGGGCTGACAGAGGTCAGGAGATGGTGCGTACCAGTCCGGGGATATCGCTGGCCAGCACCGGCCGTGAAAAGAAGTAGCCCTGAAACTGATCACAGCCAAGTTGCTTGAGTACGTCGAGGATATCCTGATTTTCAACGCCTTCGGCAACAACACTCAGTCTGAGGTTATGTGCCAGGCGGATGATGGAGTCGGCAATGGCCTGGTCGTCTTTATTGCTGACCAGATCGCGTACAAATACCCGGTCGATCTTGAGGTAGTCCA
Source organism: Thalassolituus sp. (assembly GCA_052031325.1). Lineage (GTDB taxonomy): Bacteria > Pseudomonadota > Gammaproteobacteria > Pseudomonadales > Oceanobacteraceae > Thalassolituus. The sequence continues at coordinate 2,594 of JBPEXS010000264.1, forward strand.
CCGGCAGGTTTTTCAGGTACGCCAGTGAGGAGTAGCCGGTGCCGAAATCATCAATGGCCACGGCGATGCCCTGCTGGCGTAGCCGAGCCAGGGTGTTCACAGCGTACTGCTGATTCTGCATCAGCATGCCTTCGGTGATTTCCAGCGTCAGGTTGGTCGGCGACAACCCGGTTTCGGCGAGAATACCCATGATGTCAGCAGCCAGCGTGCTCTGCCTGAATTGTCTTGGCGACAGGTTGACGGCGATGCGGGCATCATGCGGCAGGCTGCCCTCGGTGATCCACTGGCGGTGTTGCTGGCAGGCCTGATACAGCACCCAGCGACCGTATTCTTCGATCAGGCCGGTTTCTTCCAGCACCGGGATAAAGGTATCCGGCGGGACGTTGCCCAGCCCAGGGTGCTCCCAGCGGATCAGGGCTTCTGCGCCGATCAGGCTCTGCTGATCAATGCCCACCACTGGCTGATATTCGAGGTGGATTTCGTTATTTTCGATGGCGTGATGCAGTGCGGTTTCAAGCCCGATCTTTACCCTTGCTTCAAACGGGGTAGGCGCGTGATAAAGGTGAAAGCAGTTACGACCGTTAGCCTTGGCCTGACGCATGGCCATTTCGCCATGCTGCAACATCACTGAGAGTTCATAGTCAGCCGTGCTGGCGAACTCGACCCCGACACTGGCGGTGATGTAGACCTCGACATTGCCCAGCATAAACGGCGCCTGAAACAGGCTGCTGAGTTTTCCGGCAATGCCGGATACACGGACGGTGCGGTTGCGGCACTCAACAATCACCGCAAAACTGTTGCCAGCGATACGGGCGACAATGTCAGAGTCGCGGGTGCTTTCCATCAGTCGCTCAGCCGCAGCGCGTAATAACTCGTCACCGGTGAAGTGACCATACTGTTCGTTCACGGCGTAAAAGCGGTCAAGATCAAGGTACATCAGTGCCACCTCCTGATGTTTGCCTTTCAGCTCTTTCAGGCGGTGTTCAAAACGTTCTTTCAGATATTGACGATTCACCAGACCGGTGACGGTATCGTGCCAGACACAATGCTGCAGTTCCGATTCGCGACGCTTACGGGCGATGGCAGTGATGATGCGCTGCTCCCACTCATCCCGTTCTGGCAGGTGCAGGCTGTGAATGACATCCTGAATGCCTGTTTCCATCAGTACCAGCGGGTCATTGGCTGGCTGATCCAGCAGCACCAGCACCGGGGTATCCGGCAGGGTGTACTGAAAATCACGCAGCACTCTGAGCAGACGCTCACTCTGATCTTCAGCATGCACCAGCACCGCACAGGGCGGTTTACGCGCGGCCTTCAGCAGGGCAGATAGCTCGTGGCAGTAGCCATCGCTGATCTCGGGCGGTATGACCGGCGGCTGGCCAGAAACCGAGTAGCAGAGCAAACGCGATGACGATGAAGGTGTGGCTGACATTGATGACGGCTCCGGATATCAATGTCAGTGTAGATGAGACGACCGGATTCCTCCGGTCAGTCACAGGAATGACAGGTCAGACCTGTCTGTCCAGGATGATGATCAGACCGCTACCGGCGCCTTGATGTGCGGATGATGTTCGTAGCCTTCAATGGCAAAGTCTTCGAATTTATAGTCAAAGATGCTTTCCGGCTTACGCCCGATCACCAGTTTCGGTAATGGCAGTGGCTCACGGCTCAGCTGCAGATCAGTCTGTTCAAGGTGGTTGGCGTACAGATGGACATCTCCACCGGTCCAGACAAAGTCACCGACCTCAAGATCACACTGCTGCGCCATCATGTGCACCAGCAGGGCATAACTGGCGATGTTGAACGGCACCCCCAGGAAGATATCGGCACTGCGCTGATACAGCTGACACGACAGCTTGCCGTCAGCAACGTAAAACTGGAAAAACGCATGACACGGCGGCAGGGCCATGTTGTCGATCTCGCCGACGTTCCAGGCACTGACGATCAGGCGACGGGAATCCGGGTTGTTTTTAATCTGGTCAACCAGCTGAGTGATCTGGTCAATGTGACGGCCATCCGCCGCTGGCCAGCTGCGCCACTGCGAACCGTACACCGGGCCAAGATTGCCTTCTTCATCGGCCCACTCATCCCAGATAGAAACGCCGTTCTCTTTCAGATAACCAATGTTGGTTTCACCGCTCAGGAACCACAGCAGTTCATGAATAATCGACCGCAGATGCAGCTTTTTGGTGGTCACCAGCGGGAAACCTTCACTCAGATCAAAACGCATCTGATAGCCGAAACAGCTGTAGGTGCCAGTACCGGTGCGGTCTTCTTTAAACACACCGTGTTCCCGTACGTGGCGCATCAGATCCAGATATTGTTTCATGCGTTTTTCTCTCCAGCGGGCTTATCCGCTTTGCTTTCAGTAGTGTCTTTACCGGGTTTGTCCGAACGGTAGGCCCAGATCAGCAGCACCAGACCGATGACGATCATAGGAATGCTCAGTTCCATACCCCGGGTCATCCAGCCGAACAGGTCATAACCGATATGAGCATCGGGCTGGCGGAAGAACTCAGCAAAGGTACGGAAGATGCCGTACCCCATCAGGAAGACGGCACTCACGGCCTTCTGCGGGCGCGGGCGTGACGAATAAAACCAGAGAATAACAAACAGCAGGAAGCCTTCCAAACCGGCCTGATACAGCTGCGATGGGTGGCGAGGGTCATCCCCGGCACGCGGGAATACCATGGCCCAGGGCACCTGTGCAGGGTCAGCAACACGCCCCCAGAGTTCGCCACCGATAAAGTTACCGACTCGGCCAAACATCAGCCCCAGCGGCACAAAAGGCGCGGCAAAATCAGTAACGTCAAAGAAGTGTTTTTTGTGGATTCTGCAGAAGATGGCAATGGCCACCAGCACACCCAGCAGGCCGCCATGAAAAGCCATCCCGCCTTCCCAGACCCGGAACAGCCACAGCGGGTCTTCAAGAAACTGCGGGAAGTTATAGAACAGCACATACCCCGCACGGCCACCGAGAATCACCCCCATAGCACCGTAAAACACCAGATCAGAGACCTGCTGGCTGGTCCAGGTACTGCCCGGACGGGAGGCACGGAAACTGGCCAGCGCATACGCCGAAGCAAACGCCAGCAGATACATCAGGCCATACCAGTGAACCGGCCAGGAGAGGATGGTAAAGGCGACCGGGTCGATGTTCGGATAAGTCAGCATAAAAACTCAGAATCCTGTTCAATACAGTAAGAAGCGCACTCCGACGACGCAGAGTAACACAGCAAACAGCTGGGTCAGCAAACGGGTATCCAGACGGTGCGCCAGCCTGGCGCCGACACGGGCAAACGGCACACTGGTAATGGCAATGCCCAGCACTGCAGGCCAGTAGACATAGCCGCTGCTCCATTCGGGCAGTTGCGGGTGACCCCAGCCCGTCCAGATGTTACTCACCGTTGCCGTCAGCGCCACCGGAATACCACAGGCTGCCGACGTCGCCACCGCCTGACGCATATTAACCCGCATCCATGTCAGATACGGGACAGTGAACGTCCCACCGCCAATACCAAACCAGGAAGAGCCGAAGCCAATCAGACTGCCCGCAGTCATCAGGTTGACCTTACCCGGAGGCTCATCTGAACTGCCCGGCGGATTCCAGCCCGTGAACATCTTCACCGCCAGCAACAGCGAGAAAATACCAATCAGGTTTTCCAGCACATGGCCGGGTACGCCGGAGATAAGAACCACACCCAGCACCGTACCAGCAACGATGCCAAGGGCCATATTGGCCACCAGTGGCCAATCGATGGCACCGGCCAGGTGGTGCGTGCGCACCGAACTGAGAGAGGTAAAGACAATCGACGCCAGCGAGGTCGCAATGGCCATATGCGTCAGTACCTCTGGCGCCACACCGTGAGCCATAAAGCTGAAAATCAGCACCGGTACGATTACCATGCCGCCGCCAATACCGAACAGACCCGCCAGCACACCGGCAAAGGCACCAGCGCCAAGGTAAAGAAGAAAATAAAGAATGTCTGAACTGAACACCGGCAAGGACTCTGTGTAACAGGTTCTTCAGCAAGAACCCGGAATAAAAAACGCCCCGCATTATGACGGAAAGCGGATACACTGCCCACATGTGCCTGATTGTCTTTGACTGGGCGCCGGGGACAGACCAGTGGCTGACCCTGAGTGCCAACCGTGATGAATTTTTTAACCGCCCTGCCCGTGCTCTGCAGGAATGGCCGGAGCAGCCGGGGCTGTTCGCCGGGCAGGACCTGCAACAGGGCGGCACCTGGCTGGGCATGACCCTTAGCGGGCGCTGGGCGGCGTTGACCAATGTGCGTGCGCCCGGAATTGGGCCAGAGAACCCCAGATCCCGCGGGCAACTGGTGCTCGACTACCTGACCAGCTCACTCACACCCGAAGCCTGGCTCAGTACTCTGAGTCCAGCCGATTATGCGCCCTTCAACCTTCTCGCCGGTACCCGGCAGGACCTCTGGTATTGCGGCACCCACCCTGAAGTACAGATCCGCCGCCTTGCGCCCGGACGCTATGGCCTGAGCAATGCCCAGCTGGATACCCCCTGGCCCAAGCTGGAACTGGCGCGGCAGCAACTGTCTGAAATCACCCCAGAGGCAGACCTCAGCCGTCTGCTCTGCCGTCGTGAGCCCTTCGCCGATGATGTATTGCCCGAAACCGGTGTGCCTCAGATCTGGGAGAAGCTGTTGTCAGCACAGTTTATTCATGCGCCGGGTTACGGCACCCGCTGCAGCACCGGCATACGTACTTCTGCTCTTGAGGTGAAGATGGACGAAGTGACCTGGAATGAAAGCGGTGAAGAAGAAACAGTGAATCGCCTGAGGTTTGAGATCCGGGCAGACTGAGTGTCAGATCACAGCGACCGCTGAAAATGCCGACACCCCAGCGTCTGGCCTTTCAGCTCCAGAAACTGCTCCGTGTGCCCTATGACGGCAAACCCCTGCTTTTCCAGAACATGCGCGGACGCCGGATTATTATCCAGCACATTGGCGTGGAGGGTCTGGAGTCCCAGTTGGTCAGTGGCCACCTGAATCAGATGCTTAAGAGACTGGGTAGCAATGCCCTGACCCTGGCAGTGCTCAGCCACCCGGTAGCCAACGTAAGCCGTGCGCAACTGCAGATCAATCTGCCACAGGTTTGCCCGCCCGATCATCTCACCGGTATCCATCACCACGAAAGGACACACCTTTTTCTGCGCATGTTCAGTCAGTAGCTCCTGCACATACAGACCAATACCCGGCTCGCTGAAGAAGTCGTCGGCCCGTGCAGCAATGACTGCTGCAAAAAAGTCTCTGTTACTCCGCTCAAACGCCAGCAGTGCCCCGGCATCGTCCGGGGTCAGAAAGCGGATTTCTAGTGAACGAATGCCTGGTGAACGAATGCCTGGTGAACGGATGCCCGGTGAACGGATGTCAGAGACGAATATCGGATTCTCAGCCACAAAGGCATCACCTCCTGATCAATAGAGACGGACAGTGTAACAACATCTCTGCTGGCAAATCGCGGGCCCTGAATACTCCTGCCAGTTACACAGACTGTTGCACTCCGAATATTGAACTTATCTAAATTGTAGATGTATTGTATAAGTATTGGATAGTTTTCTTAGTGACGGAAAGATCCGCGCTTAACTTACCGGAGAATCGCCATGATGCTACTCACTGCTTTTCTTACCCTGATCCTGACCTCACTCATTCTCTTTTACTTTGCCCCCGGGCTGCTGATCAGCTCTGGTATTTTCGCAGCTGTGTGGCTGGCCACGGGCCTTTTTGCCCCGGCCATGCTGCATCCAGTGGCTTTAATACTGCTAGCGGCGGGTATTGCCCTGCTGAACGTCCGCCCGGTCCGCAGCCGCATCATCAGCGCACCTGCTTACAAGGCGCTGGCCAAGGTAATGCCGACCATGAGCTCCACCGAGCGTGAGGCGCTGGAGGCCGGTACTGCCTGGTGGGATGCCGATCTGTTCCGCGGTAAACCAGATTGGGAGAAGTTTTCAGAAATCGAGTTACCGACACTCACCGACAAAGAGCAGTCCTTTATCGACAACGAGGTAGAAGAACTCTGCAACATGTTGGACGAGTGGGAAATTCAGCATTACCACAAAGACCTGCCTGAGCCGGTGTGGCAATTCCTGAAAGACAAAGGCTTCTTCAGCCTCATCATTCCGGAGAAGTTCGGCGGTCGTGACTTTTCTCCTTATGCCCAGAGTCGCGTTATGAGTAAGATCGCTTCGCGCTCGATTACCGCTGCCGTCACCGCCATGGTGCCTAACTCCCTTGGCCCAGGTGAACTGCTGATGAAATACGGCACCGACGAACAGAAAGAACGCTGGCTGCCGGGCCTGTCGGACGGCACCGAAATCCCCTGTTTTGGCCTGACCGGCCCGGAAGCGGGTTCGGATGCAGGCTCTATTCCGGATATTGGCGTGGTCTGCAAAGGCACGTTCGAGGGCAAAGAAGTTACCGGCATCCGCCTGAACTTTGCCAAGCGCTGGATCACCCTGGCCCCGGTCGCCACTGTGGTGGGCCTGGCCTTTAAACTGCGCGACCCGGATGGCCTGCTGGGTGACCCGGAGACCAACGAATATGGCATCACCTGCGCGTTGATTCCGGCGGATCACCCGGGCGTTGAAATTGGCCGTCGCCACTTCCCCGGCGCTCCGTTCATGAACGGACCGATCAACGGTAAAGACGTCTTTATCCCGGTCGACTGGATCATTGGTGGTCCGGATATGGCGGGTAAAGGCTGGCGTATGCTGATTGAGTGTCTGGGGGCTGGCCGTGGTGTGTCGCTGCCAGCACTGGCCACCGCCAGTGGCGAAGTCGGTTACCGCATGACCGGCGCTTTCGCCAGTATCCGCCGTCAGTTCAAACTGGAAGTCGGTAAATTCGAAGGTGTACAGGAAGCCACCTCGCAGATTGCGATACTGGCCTACTCGCTGGAAGCCATGCGCCATCTGGTGACCCGCTCTCTGGAAGACGGCACCCCATCGGTCATCACCGCTATGGCGAAATATCACGCCACCGAGATGATGCGTGAGCTGATCAACCACGGTATGGACGTGGCCGGTGGTCGCGCCATTCAGCTGGGGCCACGCAACTTTATGGCGCTGCCGTATCAGAGCGTGCCGATTGCCATCACGGTTGAAGGCGCAAACATTCTGACCCGCTCGCTGATGATCTTCGGTCAGGGCTCCATGCGCTGTCACCCGTACCTGTTCGATACCCTGCAGGCGTTGCAGAGTAACGATCCGAAACAGGGCCTGAAAGACTTCGACCGTCTGTTCTTTAAACTGGCCGGTGGTGCTATCTCCAGCACTCTGCGCACCTTCGTACTGGGCATCAGTGGTGGCCTGCTGGCCAATGCGCCTTCAAAAGCCGATGACTTCAGCAAAGGCTGGTATCAGAAGATTGACCGTCTGAGCGCAGCCTTCTCCGCCACGGCAGATCTGGCGCTGGCTGTGCTGGGTGGTGACCTGAAGCGCCGCGAGCTGCTCAGCGCCCGCTTGGGTGACGTACACAGCTACCTGTTTATGGCCTGCAGTATTCTCAAATACCGCGAAGCGCAGCCACAGGATGCCGCCGAAGATGTCCACGCTGAAGCCGCCGTACAGCAGGCGCTGTTCAAAGCGCAGGAAGCCCTGCTGGAGTTCTACGATAACTTCCCGGCACGTGGTCTGGCGGTGTTGTACCGCACACTGGCCTTCCCGTACGGTCGTATTCTCAAGAAGCCAGACGACGAGCAGGTGCGTGATCTGGGTGCTCTGATTATGGAAGACACTCAGGTGCGTAAAGCCTTTGGCGGGTTCGCTCACCTCAGTCTGGATAAAGATGACAGTTTTGGCCGGGTCGAAAGCACCTACCAGATGTTGCTCAGCATTGAGGACGAATGGCAGGCCTTCGTCAAAGCTCAGGGCAAAGGCATTCTCGACGGCGATTCCATCGAAAGCCAGCTGGCCAGCGCCGTTCAACAAGGCATTATTCCGGCGGATAAAGCGGCTCCGATCAAGGAGTACAACAGCCGTCGCTACGATGCCCTGCTGACCGACGCCTTTGAGAAGTCTTTCTTTGCCGCCGCTCAGGTGGACAAGAAAGACGACGAAGCCGCCTGATATTCCCTTCTGCGGAATATCCGATATGCTGACACCATTCGCGACACAGATGCCCGGCTCCCGCCGGGCGTTTCCTTTGCGGACCGTTAACGGCCTGCAGATCCTGAGGAGGAACAGACCATGTCCCTGAACCGTATCGTTACAACCCTGTCTGCCAGCCTGCTGCTGAGCGTATCCACCGGCCTGCATGCCGCCACGGATGAGTCAGACACCGCAGAATACCCGGAAACCTGCCCGGCCATTTTTCACCAGACCATGAAGCAGCTGCACAGCAGCAAGATGCTCAACCTGTGTGAAGTCACCGATGGCCACCCGGTACTGCTGGTCAACACCGCCAGCCATTGCGGTTTCACCGGGCAGTTTGGTGATCTGGAAAAGATCCATGAGAAATATTCCAAAGAGGGTCTGGTGGTTATCGGCGTCTCTTCAGATTCTTTTAATCAGGAGGCCGAAAGCGAGAGCGAAGCAGCCGACGTCTGCTTTAAGAATTTCGGTGTGACCTTCACCATGCTGGCGACCGTTCCGGTCAAAGGCGATGATGCTCATCCGCTGTTCAAGGAAGTCGCCCGTCAGGATAAGGCACCGAAATGGAATTTTTATAAATACCTGATCAGCCCTGAAGGCGAGATCGTGTCATCCAATTCCAGCTTTGGTATTCCGGACGATAAAGACATCCAGAAACTGCTGGCGGGTAACGCCCGATAACCTCCGTTTTTACCGGGAATGCCTGACGTGTACACCTTTGCCGAACTGATCAATATTGACCCTCTGAGCTGGCCGGAAATTCTGGTCTGCCTTGCCTGCGGCACTATTGTCGGACTGGAGCGCCAGCTGCGTGGCAAGCCCGTCGGCATCCGCACGTCCAGCCTGATTGTGCTGGGTACTTATGCCTTTGTGGCGCTGGCGCAGTCACTCAATAATGATATGACTGACCAGTCGCGGATTATTGGCCAGGTCGTCACAGGTGTTGGTTTTCTCGGGGCGGGCGTCATGCTGTCAAAAGACGGTGTCGTTCTCGGCGTCACTTCTGCCGCCACCATCTGGGCACTCGCGGCCATTGGTGTCGCAGTAGCCGTCGCCGGGCATTTCACCGCGATTAAACTCGCCTTTGTGGTGATCACCATTCTGGTGGGCGTGGATATTCTCGAAAACTATTCCAATGCGCTGACCAAAGGGGTGCATTCGCGCTACAGCAACTGGCGGCAGAAGCGTTAGCCTGAAACTGTTTTGCTCTCTCAGGAAGAAGGCCGGTTTTTGCTGCTGCGGATGCCGTTGGGTGATGGCGGTGCGTTTTTCGAGTTACCTTTAACCCAGGCCAACAGAAAATCACCCAGCATTTTTTCCGGCAGGGGTTTACTGAAGTAATACCCCTGAAGACTCATGGGACCGAGTGAGTTCAGCACATCCAGCTCTTCGCGGCTTTCAATGCCTTCGGCAATCACTTCCAGTGACAGCTCCCGGGCCAGATCATAGACGGTACGCAGGATGGCGACGTTGCTTTCATCTTCGTGCGAGCGGGTGACAAAACTGCGGTCAATTTTAAGCACATCAATGGGCAGGCGACGCAGGTAACTCAGGGATGAATAGCCGGTGCCGAAATCATCCAGTGCAATGCCGATACCTGCAGCGCGCAGCTGAGCCAGCTGTTGTACGGCCTGTTCCATATTTTCTACAAACAGAGACTCGGTGACTTCCAGGCGCAGGTACTGACGGTCAAACCCGATCTCATCCGTCATATCAATAAGGCGTCGGGCAAACTCGTCGCTCATCAGCTGCAGTACTGAAATATTCACACTGACATACAGCTCAGCCGCCCCGGCCTGAGCCGCCTTGAGACGTTTCAGCCCGGCAATGCTTTCCCGCAGAATGACATTGCCCAGATCGCACATCATGCCGGACTGCTCTGCTACCGGCACAAATTCGCCGGGCGAGATCATGCCCATCTGCGGATGTTCGAATCTGGCCAGGGCTTCAAAGCCCACCAGCTTCTGGCCGGTACTGCTGACAATCGGCTGAAAATACGGTTTGACCATGCCGTTTTCGAGACCAAGGTGCAGCTCTTTCTCCAACGTCAGACGTCGTTGGTGGGCCTGATGCAGGGCCTGATTGTAGATACAGACCTGTCCCGTCTGGCGGGCATTTTTCTCGGCCAGCCAGGTGCCCTTACTGACCTCTTCGACGGTGAGCGCTTCCCAGTCGGTGCTGACCAGTGCGCCCACAGAGGCACTGAGCAACTGGGTGCTGTCACCGCGGATATGATAGGGCTGATTAAAGACCTGCTGGATGCGATTGCATTCAAGCTGCAGCTGTTCATGCGGGTTATCACCCGGAGTGACCTGCCCAAGCAGGGCGTAACTGTTGCCCGGCAGACGAGCCAGCAGACGGGTGAAATGAGACTGATCCAGCAGGCGCTGGCTGATTTCCTGATGCAGGGCTTCGGTACTCTGCTGATCCAGACTTTCGGTCAGTGAGCTGAGCTGGCGGACGGTGAATACGATGGTGTAAAACGGTAGCCCCGCTTCCAGCAGATCCTCAATACGTTCTTTCAGGTAGTGTTCGTTCGGCAGCCCCGTCTGAGGATCAACAGAGCGCAGATAGGTAATGTCCGTCTGTGTACCTGCCAGCAACTTCGG
>JBPEXS010000265.1:0-5428 GCA_052031325.1 Thalassolituus sp.
TAGCTTAAGCGCCATACACGCTGCAGGAAGCGCTGGGCGCCCTGTACACCGGAATCAGACCACTCCAGAGTCTGTTCCGGGGGCGCAGCAAACATGGTGTATAGGCGCACAGTGTCGGCACCGTACTGGCTGATGGCTTCCTGCGGGTCTACGCCGTTGTTCTTCGACTTCGACATCTTGCTCATGCCGGCAAACTGCAGGGCTTTACCATCACTGATGCGTTTGGCACCGGTGATGCGGCCTTTGTCGTCGGTATCGACCTCGACTTCGGTCGGGTTAACCCACTCTTTAGCACCGTTTTCTGTGGTGTAGAAGAAAGCATCCGCCAGCACCATGCCCTGACACAGCAGGCTCTTGAACGGCTCGTCGCTCTGGACCAAACCCGCGTCACGCAGCAGCTTGTGGAAGAAGCGCGCATACAGCAGGTGCAGGATGGCGTGCTCAATACCACCGATGTACTGATCCACCGGCAGCCAGTAGTTGGCTTCCGCCGGGTCCAGCATCTGCGTGTCATCACGCGGCGAGCAGTAACGCGCGTAGTACCAGGACGACTCCATAAAGGTGTCGAAGGTATCGGTTTCGCGGAAGGCGGGCTGGCCGTCGAGCTCGACGTTTTCGAATTCCGGGTTGTTCTTGATCGGCGAGTTCACACCGTCCATGACCACATCGGTCGGCAGAATGATCGGCTGCAGGCTCTCTGGGGCCGGGATGGATTCACCCTCTGCGGTACGTACGACCGGGATCGGCGCGCCCCAGTAACGCTGGCGGCTGACACCCCAGTCGCGCAGACGATAGTTCACCTTGATCTCGCCTTTGCTGTCCTTTTCCAGACGCGCGGCGATGGCATCAAAGGCAGCGTCAAAGCCAAGGCCGTCGAATTCACCAGAGTTAATCAGAGTGCCTTTTTCAGTGAAGGCTTCTTTGCTGAGGTCTGCGGGTTCACCTTCAGCCGCTTCAACCACCTGTTTTATCTCAATGCCGTACTGCTGAGCGAACTCCCAGTCGCGCTGGTCGTGGCCAGGTACCGCCATCACCGCACCTGTGCCGAATTCCATCAGTACAAAGTTCGCAGCCCAGACATCCACTTCGTCACCAGAAATCGGGTGAATGGCTTTGAAGCCGGTCTTGATGCCTTTTTTCTCACGGGTAGCTAGGTCGGCTTCAGCGGTACCGGACTTAGCGCATTCTTCGATAAAGGCGGCCAGCTCAGGGTTACTATCAGCGGCTTCTTTCGCCAGCGGGTGACCTGCGGCAACGGCGACATAGCTCACGCCCATCAGGGTATCCGGACGGGTGGTGTAGATTTCTAATTTTTCATCGCGGTCTTTCAGGCCAAACGCCATCTGGATACCGCGGGATTTACCAATCCAGTTGCGCTGCATGGCGCGCACCTGGTCCGGCCAGCCGTCGAGCTGGTCGAGGTCGTTCAGCAGTTCTTCGGCGTAAGCCGTAATGCGGATAAACCACTGCGGAATCTCTTTGCGCTCAACGACTGTGTCGCAGCGCCAGCAGCAGCCGTCGATCACCTGTTCGTTGGCCAGTACGGTCTGGTCGTTCGGGCACCAGTTCACCGCAGAGACTTTTTTGTAAGCCAGATCTTTTTCAATCAGCTGAGTAAAGAACCACTGTTCCCAGCGGTAGTATTCCGGGTCACAGGTGGCCAGTTCGCGGTCCCAGTCGTAGCCAAAGCCCAGCGATTTCAGCTGGCCTTTCATGTAGGCAATGTTTTCTTTGGTCCATTTCGCCGGAGCCACCTGATGCTTGATGGCGGCGTTTTCGGCAGGCAGGCCAAAGGCATCCCAGCCCATCGGTTGCAGCACGTTCTTGCCCAGCATGCGTTGGTAGCGGGAAATCACATCACCAATGGTGTAGTTACGCACGTGGCCCATGTGCAGGCGGCCACTTGGGTAAGGGAACATCGACAGGCAATAGAATTTTTCTTTGCTGGCGTCGGTAACTGCTTTGAAGACTTTGTTCTCATCCCACTGGCTCTGAACGGCCGCTTCGATGTCTTTTGGCTGATAACTTTCTTGCATAGTGATGTGTCGTCCGCAGCCCCGTCACAGCAGGGCAGAAGTGATTTTTTACTGGGCCGGAAGTGTACCTGATTGCACCAGATGCGCCTACCGGAGAGGGTGGCTTTATCGGGATTGATCTGAGTCAATAATGATAATGCTTTGTATTTGTCTTTACACTATCTGACATGCTAGCCTTCGCTGCATAAACACACATATAAATCATAAGGCTCTACTCACATGAAAAAACTGACAGCTATGGTAAGCCTGCTGGCGGCCGCAACATCTGCTCAGGTTTCAGCGGCAGACGCAGAAACTCAGGCACAGATTGATGAACTGAAAGCACAGGTAGCCGCTCTGGCTGATTCACTGGATGCTCAGTCTTCCTCCACGTCTGCTTATCCGTTGTACATCGGCGGATACGGTGAAATGCACCTGAATCTGAATCAGGGTGACGACAACGAAATCGACTTCCACCGTTTCGTGCTGTTTTTTGGCAAAGACTTCAACGAGCGCACGCGCTTCTTCTCTGAGTTCGAACTGGAGCACAGCCTTGCCGGTGAAGGAAAGCCAGGTGAAGTGGAGCTGGAGCAGGCTTACATCGAATACGATGTTAACGAGACCACTCAGGCAAAAGCCGGTCTGTTCCTGATCCCGGTGGGTATCCTGAACGAAACCCACGAGCCAGAAACTTTCTACGGTGTTGAGCGTAACAACGTTGAGAAACGCATTATCCCGACTACCTGGTGGGAAGGTGGTGTGGCATTGAGTGGTGACCTCGCTGACGGTCTGTCCTACGACATTGCCATGCACTCAGGCCTGAACAACGACGCTGGAAATATCCGCAGCGGCCGTAAAAAAGTGGCTGAGGCCCCGGCCAATAAAGCAGCCTATACCGCTCGTCTGAAATACACGGCTGTTCCTGGTCTGGAACTGGCTGCGACCATTCAGTATCAGGATGACCTGCTGCAGGGGCAGGCCAGTGATGAAATTGGTGCGCGTCTGATCGAAGCTCATGCGGTTTACCAGAAAGATGGCCTGGGTCTGCGTGCTCTGGTGGCTCAGTGGAACATCGACAGTGATATCAATGCTGTGACCCCGGGTGCCAGCAAGCAGCTGGGTTACTATCTCGAGCCGTCTTACCGCATCAATGAAAACGTGGGCGTATTTGCCCGTCACAGCAGCTGGGATACCACAGCGGGCGATGACGCAGGTTCTGAATACCGTCAGAACGATCTGGGTGTGAACTACTGGCTGGCAGAGACCGCTGTGCTGAAAGCCGATTACTTCCAGCAGACTCTGGATGGCGAATTTAACGCTGCTGGTCTGAATCTGGGTGTTGGTTTCAGCTACTGAATAACGGATGAATAGGATGCTGCGTTTCAGTCTGTTTTTGCTGCTTTTCCTGACCGGAAACGTGTCGGCAGGGGGTACCTATTACACCCAGCAGCAGATGCAGGCAGAGGTGTTTGCGGGTGATGCTGTCACCAGCAATGCCCTCTGGCTGACGCCGGAACGCAAGCAGCTGATCCGTGAAACCACCGGGCAGTCACTCACACAGGCGCGTATCCGGTTCACAGAAGCGGCCGGGCGTCGCCTGTGGGTACTGAGTGAAATCGGTAAAGAAAAACCCATCACCTTTGGCGTGGTAACCAGCATTGACGGTATCGAACGCATTGAGGTGATGGTGTTCCGCGAAGCGCGGGGCGATGAAATCCGTCTGCCGCAGTACACGGCTCAATACCAGGGGCAGACACTCACACCTGAAGGCGACCTGGCAAACAATGTCGACGGTATTTCAGGTGCTACCTATTCCGTGCGAACCATGAAAAAAGTCGCTAAGCTGGCCCTTTTACTGGATCAATGGGTCACCGAGGAACATGCCTCCGCACCATAAAACACTCCGTAAACGCCCTCTGCGTTTTGTGTTTCAACGCTGGCACCGTCGTCTGGGTGCTGCTTCAGCACTGTTGATGATTCTGGCGGCTGTTACCGGGCTTGCTCTGAACCATACCAACGACCTGCATCTCGGCAGTCATTACCCTCAGAACTCAGTGCTCCTCTGGCCTTATGAGGCCGTACTGACACCGACATACCGCATTCTCACCGACAATGGAGAGCTTTCAGCCTCACAGGGTCAGCTTTATCTGGAGAAAACCCCGCTTGTTGAGTGCGACAGCCTGCAGGCGTTCGCTGCGACTGAGGCCGGTCTTCTGGTCAGTTGTCAGGGGCAGTGGCATCTCTTTGATGAAACCTGGCAGTTGCTGGAGTCTCTGGACCCGGCATTGATGAATCTGACGGGTAGCGAACGCCTTGGTACGGCTGCTGGTCAGCTGCTGGTTGACGACTCTGGCACCTGGGTTCAGGTCGACACGGCGACCTTTGAAGTGCTTGGCCCGGTACCGGGTGCGGATGTGGAAGTCGCCGCAAGAGTAACCGAGTGGCAGAACACCAGCATCAGCTGGCAACGATTAATGCAGGACCTGCACAGTGGCCGTTGGTTTGGTGGCTGGGGCATTTGGGTGATGGATATCGCCGCCGTGATTCTGCTGCTGCTGGCGGTCAGTGGTCTGTGGATGTGGTGGGGCAAACGTCGGCGTTGAAAAACCGCTTCGAGGGGGTTACGGGTCTCTGTCACTGCGAGGAGCGTAGCGACGCGGCAGTCCAGGCCTGTAGAGAAATTCTGGATTGCCACGGCCTGCGGCCTCGCAATAACAGCGTGCCGAGGAGCGACAGATATTGCCGAGATCCGTCACTGCGAGGAGCATGGCGACGCGGCAGTCCAGGCTTGTTGAGAAATTCTGGATTGCCACGGCCTGCGGCCTCGCAATGACAGCGTGCCGAGGGTGTTACGTCAGACGAAGTCTGGCGTGATATACGAGGTGCAACAACCTTTCCAGGTGGACCTGCCCACCCCTCAGCGACACCATCAGGCTCACTGCTTCCTTCAGTTGTATCTGTCCGCCGGATTCTGCGGAATATCCCCTGACATCAGATCATCTTCCAGCTGTTCACCGGGAATGGCATGGCCACCGCTGGCCCATTCACCTAGATCAATCAATCGGCAGCGATCACTGCAGAAAGGCCGGAACCGGCTTTCTTCAGTCCAGGGTACGGTTTTGCCACACTCAGGGCAGTTAACTTCGACAGGTTTTGACGGGGTTGGGTCAGACATGATTCTCGGCCAGTTGCAGGTACTTCTGGTGTAAGGGTTGCAGACGTTGGTGCAGTTCTTCAAGGCTACCGCTGTTGTCTACGCAGTCGTCTGCCTTGCTCAGACGTTCCTGACGTGGCATCTGGGCGGCGATAATCCGGCGTATCTGTTCGGCCTGATTGCTGTCTCTGTGGCTGGCACGCTCGACCTGAAGCTCTTCTGACACATCAATCACCAGAGTACGGTTTACCAGCTCGGC
>JBPEXS010000266.1:0-3988 GCA_052031325.1 Thalassolituus sp.
GAAAAAGGTAAGTGGGTTAAGGTTTCAGGCTGGGGCAATGCTGAAGAAGCCCGCGGCATGATCACGGCTTCTGCTGAAGCGTACGAAAAAGCCTGATTCTGTCAGCGCTGATCGGGCCACTGACCCGACAACAAAAAAGGGGGCTAAGCCCCCTTTTTTTATCCCTTCAGGGTTAACCCACATGTCATTGAATTTTAAACATAGGCAGTTTTGATGGCAGATTTAGCGTGACTGACAACTTTCGTCTGCTGCGAGCCACGTATGACGAAAGCGAGCAGGCCTTCGAGACAGGATGCGAGGGGGACGCCGAGTCAAAAGGATGTTGAGTGCGGGGGCGCCCAGCCAGGACGCCGAATCATCCTGTGGCCGTCGAAAGCTTTCAGGAAGGAGTGATCAGCGAGCCGTCGGCGAAAGAAGCAGGAGGGTCGGAGCGGAGCCGGCCCACCGGATAAGATCCTCCGAGAAAAAACAAACAACCGTGTATTCTTCAAGCAGGTGCCAGAAGCTGACATGCAAATGTTGCTGTATTTCGATCAGTATTCTTTTTAATAGATATTTAACAAGTTCCTACTGACTCAGTGACGCCTTCAACTGACGTAACTCTTCCTCAACACGCTCAGCCCGTTTCAGAGCCTCTACCTGCTCGGTCACGTCTTTCTGAATACCGATGTAGTAACGCAGCTGGTCTTCGTCGTTAAACACCGGCGATACACTCAGTTCATTCCAGAACATACTGCCGTCTTTGCGGTAATTACGCAGCACAGCGCGGCCACTGCGCTCTTCACGGATGGCATCTCGAATCTGTTGCAGCCCTTCCTGGTCAGTATCACCCGACTGCAGAAAACGGCAGTCCTGATAAAGAATATCTTCCGCCGTAAATCCGGTCAGACGCTCAAACGCCTTGTTCACGTAGATCAGGATATTGTCATCACCTTCCTGCTCGGCGATCACAATACCGTCGTTCGATTCATCCACTGCTTTCTTAAGCAGCTCCAGGCTGATCGGCCCCTGTTCTGTCTGCTGGTCACTGACCATGCGGCTCTCCGCTCTAATGATTCATTCTTTACAGGTGCAAGTCTGCAATCTCTTTTACATTGTTTGCAACTACTTATAGAATTTTGCTGATATGTACAAACTCAGGATAAGTCTTGCACATGCCTCCTGCTGAGACGTCTGCCTTCTTTCCCATCCGTGTGGTCTCGAATGAAACCGGCGTCAATGCCATCACACTGCGCGCCTGGGAACGCCGCTATGGATTGCTGACCCCCAAACGTACGGAAAAGGGCCACCGGCTTTACACTGAACAGGATATTGCCCTGATCAAGAAGGTCGTCACCCTGCTCGACCGGGGTATTCCGATCTCTCAGGCCAAAGCCATTATCGACAGTGGTGCCGAACAGAGCAGCCGCGCTGGCCAGAACGGCGAGCCATCGCAATGGCACCAGTACCTTGAGCAGCTGTCTCAGGCAACGGAATCGTTCGACAGCGCGAAACTGCAGATGACACTGGATGAAGTCAGCCAGTTCTTCCCGACAGACATTGCCTTCCGCTTCTTGCTGATGCCTTTTTACGAACGCCTGTGTAAACAGCCTGAGTCGCCACTGAATACCGCCCAATTGAGCTTTTTTGCCGGTGCACTCAAAGGTCGCCTCTGCGCACTGCTGTACCAGCCTCAGGATAAGGCTGCCCTGCCCTCACTGGTGATGGCCGATATGACAGGCAGTGCGGACCCTGCGCTGCTGCTCACAGGTGTCCTGCTGCAGTCCATGGGCATTCAGGGCATCTGGCTGGCGGGTTGCAGTGAAGCGGATACGATCAGCAGCCTGCTGAATCAGCAACGCTGGCAGGCCGCTCTGCTACAACTCCCTTCTCACCCCAGCGAAGATCAAATGAACACTTTGCAGAAAATGGCATCTGAAACCGGTAAGCTGTTGTTCTGTAATGGTCATGACAGCTCGGTAGCAGACAGCCTGCGACAGCATGGCATGATTCCACTCTCAGGTGATCTGCAGAAAGACGCCCTGACCATCCGCGACGTTGTAACGCACATTAATGAGTAATGAATACAAGGCGCTGTTGCGCCACCCTGAATTGCTGGGTCCGGACACCTGCGTCCTGGGCGCCGGTGACGACCTTCCCGGTGACTGGATCACTGAGATCCGCAAAAGCAGCACCCAGGTTCTCAGCTGGGACTGGCTGACCTGCGAAGCCTATCGCCAGCACAACATTGACCCTGTGTTCGGCATGCCCGAAGAAGAACAGCTGGACGGCAGACTGGTCATACTGATCTGGCCAAAATCCAAGGTACTGGCCCAGTCGCTGCTGGAACGCCTGCGTGGTCTGGCTGTGCGTGTTGTCGCCGTCGGTGCTAACGACGCGGGAGGCAAAAGTATCGGCAAGGCCGTCACAGCCAGCTGCAGCAATGCAGATAAATTCGACAGTGCCCGTCACTGCAGCCTGTGGGAACTGACACTCAAGCCCGCAGAAAGTGAGTTCAACTGGATCAGACAGGCCAGTTCATTTCAGTGTGATGACCGTGCCTTTATGACGCTGCCCGGCGTTTTCAGCCATGGCCAGCTGGACAAGGCCACCGCGATACTGCTGGAGCACATACCGGCACCGGCGAACGGCCGGGTACTGGATCTGGCCTGTGGTTCCGGGGTGATTGGTCTGACGTACAAGCTGCGTAATCCGAAGTTAGACATTACCCTCAGCGATACCGATGCATTTGCGTTACGCAGTGCCCAGCTGAACAGTGTACGCCTGCAGGCAGCCGCTGAGATTGTCGCCAGTGATGGCCTGAAAAATATTGACGGTAAGTACGACTACATCTTTACCAACCCACCCTTCCATCAGGGTAAAGACACCGATTACCGCTTTGCTCAGGAGCTGTTCCGCATGGCCAAAGCGCATCTGGTGCGCGATGGTCAGTTATGGCTGGTCGCTAACCGCCATCTGCCGTATGAAGAATGGGCCCACGAGACCTTCTCTCAGGTTGAAGTCATGACTCAGGAACAGGGGTTTAAACTGATCTGCGTTCAGCCATAAGGAGCAGAACGAAGTCTGTTCCACGTCAGTATCACTGCCAGCAACACCAGGGCTGGCAGGGTACTGAGCAGAAGTCCGTTCCAGCCCACCGTCAGCAGCACCAGTCCGGAGCCAAGTGATGCCACCGCCTGGCTGCCAAACACCAGAGAGTCATTAAGCCCCTGCACTCTTCCGGCTTCTTCCATCCGGTAACACTCGCCCAGCAGAGCAGTGCCTGAGACAAAGAGGAAATTCCAGCCGATTCCCAGCAGCACCAGGGACACCCAGTAGTGCAAGAGCAGAATCCCTGCCAGCGCCATCACCAGAGTTGCGCCCATAAACACCAGTCCGGCAAGAATCACAGGCTGAAAGCCGAAGCGGGTAATCAGTCGGCCACTGAACAGCGATGGCAGAAACATCGCCACAATGTGGCTCTGAATCACCCAACGCGCCTCTGCCAGATCAAGCTGTGCGGCACCGGTCATGCTCAGAGGCGTTGCCGTCATCACATACGCCATCACCATATAGCCAATGGTGGCGCTGGCTATCGCCAGCCATAACGCCGGTTGCTGAAACAGCGCTGACCAGCTGCGACCTCCGGCTTCCAGCTGCGCCACCGTGACCCTTTTTCCTGCTGGAATCACCCACCAGATAATGGCAGCCGCCAGCAGCATACAGAGTGACAGAGCAACAAAAGGCAGAACCAGATCCGGCAGTCCCGGCATCAGCTCCGACAGTCGACTCAGCTCTGGCCCCAGAAAGGCCGATACCAGCCCGGCCAACAGCAACTTAGAGGCGACGTTCGCACGCTCAGAAGCAGCCACGCTCTCCATCGCCAGAAAGCGGAACTGCTGAACGGCGGCACCGGTTGCGCCTAAGAGGGTGGTGCTGAGCACAAAGCCACTGAAACTTTCAGAGTAGAGCGACAAAGCCGCAAGCAGTGCCGCCAGCACACCCAGCA
>JBPEXS010000268.1:0-2519 GCA_052031325.1 Thalassolituus sp.
TGGTGGCTCTGGCTGCCGACAGCGGTGAAGAACTCTGGCGTGCTATGTTGCCGAGTGAATCTGTATCTCCCGCGGTGGCTGATAATACCCGTGTGTATGTGCAGACGGTGGATGGTCGCGTAACGGCACTGAACCGCAACGATGGCAGCCAGCTGTGGACCTACGAAGCCGGTCTGCCGGTATTATCGGTACGCGGTACGGGTGCACCAACCATTCTGGATCAGATGGTTGTGGTGGGCTTTGCCACCGGTAAAGTCGTAGCACTCGATGCGAATCTCGGTGTGCCACGCTGGGATGTCCGTCTGGGTGTTCCTGACGGCCGTTCTGAGCTCGAGCGTTTGGTGGACGTCGATGGCACGCCTGCGTATCAGGGGCAGCTCATCTATGCCGCGGCTTACCACGGCAAGCTGGCAGCGCTGACCCCGGCGGGTGAAACCGTGTGGGAAGAAGACGGCTCAAGCTATACCAGCCCTGAACTGGCATTGGGCAGTGTCTACCTGACTCTCGATAGTGGTGAGGTTCAGGCTTATGACATGCTGAACGGTGCTGAAGCCTGGCGTCAGTCTGAGCTGAAAGGCCGTGTTCTGGGGCAGGTGACGGCCATTGGCAGCTCATTGGCCGTGGCCGATGCTGACGGTTACGTTCATTTTCTGAGCCAGCTTGATGGTCGACTGACTGGCCGTATTATGCTGCGCCCACGTCCTCTGCACATCAACTACCCGCATCAGACCGAAGCCACCAATGGCCGTCTGGGCCGTGGCCGTGACTTCGGTATCCGCAGTACGCTGATCAATACCGATGCTGGGCTGCTGGTTTATACCAATTTCGGCGAATTGCTGCTGCTCGCGGTAGAATAAGCCATCATTACCGGAGCTGCCGTGTCAGGCGGCTCCGGATCATTCATTTTCACCTGAGGTCATCAGACGGTATGGTTCCTGTTATCGCGCTGGTCGGGCGCCCGAATGTGGGTAAATCCACCCTGTTTAACCGGCTGACCAAAACCCGTGATGCACTGGTAGCGGAAATCGCTGGCCTGACCCGTGACCGCAAATACGGTGAAGGTAAAGTGGGTGATGAGCCCTTTATCGTGATTGATACCGGTGGTATCAGCGGTGAAGAGGTCGGCATCGACGAAGCCATGGCCAGCCAGAGTTTTCAGGCCATCGAAGAAGCAGACATCGTTTTCTTTATGGTCGATGTGGCCGCAGGCCTGACCGCCGGTGACCGTACTCTGGCCGAATACCTGCGTCGCAGAGAGAAAGCCGCCTACCTGATCGCCAATAAGATCGACGGTAAAAACCCGGATGTGGTACTGGGTGAATTCTACGAGCTCGGTATGGGCGAGCCACTGCCGATTGCTGCGGCGCATAACCGCGGCATTTCCGCCCTGATTGAATATGTGATGGACGAGCTGCATCACAAAGAACAGCAGGCCGAAGAAGAAACCGGTTACTATTACGAAGACGATGAAAACGCCGAAGAGACGGTGCATGAAGAACTGGACATCAAAGGCATCCGCATTGCCGTGGTGGGGCGTCCTAACGTCGGTAAATCGACCCTGGTGAACCGCTTTCTGGGCGAAGACCGCGTCGTGGTCTACGACGAGGCCGGTACCACCCGCGACAGTATCTACATCCCGTACGAGCGCCATGGCCAGCCCTATACCCTGATCGATACCGCCGGTATCCGTCGCCGTAAGAACATCACCGAGGCGGCTGAAAAGTTCTCAATTATTAAAACGCTGCAGGCCATTCAGGACTGTAACGTCTGTATTCTGGTGCTGGATGCCCGCACCGGTATCGTCGAGCAGGATCTGCACATGCTCAGCTTTGTGCTTAACTCCGGCCGTGCTCTGGTGCTGGCGGTGAATAAGTGGGACGGCATGACCGCCGACGATAAAGATCGCATCAAGGATGAGATCGATCGTCGCTTCAACTTCCTCACCTTCGCCGATATCCATTTTATCTCGGCGCTGCATGGCACCGGGGTCGGTCACCTGTATGAGTCTGTCGATGCCGCATACGAATCCGCCATGGCGAAATGGCCAACCAACCAGTTGACCCGCATTCTCGAGGACGCAGTGTCCAGTCATCAGCCGCCGATTGTCCGTGGCCGTCGTCCGAAACTGCGTTATGCCCACCAGGGTGGTTCGAACCCTCCGATCATTGTTGTGCACGGCAATATGACCAATGCCCTGGCTGAAGACTACCGTCGCTATCTGATCAATACCTTCCGTCGTGTGCTGGACATCAAAGGTACGCCGGTACGGTTTGAATTCCGCTCCGGTGATAACCCCTTCTCGGATAAAAAGAAAGAAATCCGCCATTCCAGTAAGCGTCGGGCAGATGCGGTGGAACGTACAGCCAACAAGCGCAAGATCAAAACGGAAAAAGCGCGCAAGCAGCTGCGTAAGAATTACCGCAAACCCGACTGATCAGAGGTCCGTTCCATGCGTCTGTTAGCCCGTCACGCTGTCTGGCTCAGTTTTCTGATTCTGGCTGGGGTGTTTGTTGCCTTTC
>JBPEXS010000269.1:0-4835 GCA_052031325.1 Thalassolituus sp.
TTCGGGTTTAGGTGCAAGACCCATCAGCTTTTTAAAGGATGCCATCTGCAGCCCCGGAGAATTATGATTATTTATTCATCAATGTAATTCAAAGCGTGAAATCAGGCAAACCTCTGCAATCCGGCCACGTTATTCAGAACGTCGGGAGAAAAACAACCACAAGAAGCACCACGCCTGACAGGGCGGGCAGGGTCGTGGAGACGCCCGTGGCAATATTACGGATATAACCACTGAGGCCAATGCCGGATAAAAGCCCCAGAATGCCAGAGAGCAGACAGAATTCAGCAATCAGCTTTGTGCGGTAAAGGTTGTCTGGCCACTGACCGTACTGAAACCCGAGCGTAAATTGCTGTACCGAAAGTACCAACAGGGTTGAACTGAGTGTTGCCACAATGAGCAATACAGCCGCCGTAGCCATGGCAACCGTGACTACCAGGAGCATACGTGACTTATTACTGACCAAGCCAACGAGAACACTCAGGAATGTCATCGTAAAGCCACCGAGAATGGCGGCACTGAAAGCAATCTGTCGGTAGAGGTCGGCGACGAGTTCGGTTTCGGTCATTAGTATTCCTTTTTTCCCTGAAGAAAAGAAAGGCGGAGTTACCTCAAGGGCATCTCACCCATGTCTCCCGTGTGAGAGATCCTTGCCTCCAGTCTTTTCTCCTCATTTTATATTCAGAATCAGAAGTGAAGACCAGCCACCACTCGAGAATGTCTCCTTGTTCATCAACCCTTTCCTCATCTTCATATCTGATTAAAAACTCGTTACTTCTGATTTCAAGAATATCAGCTGAATCCAGCGTCCCGTCAGCGAGTTTTATAAGCTGTATATTTCGATCCGGTGATAGAGAATATTCAACCCAGTCAGTCTCGCAACTATCTTCAATATAGGCCCATCGCCCAATCATTGTTTGGAGTGGGTCCATTTCGGGTTCTGAATAAAATAATGTGAATATCGAGGAAATCAGAAAAAACGGAAGAAAAAAAATCCAATAAATGACCATGGCGTTCCTGCTTTCCTCAATATTGACTCGGTAAACTTATGATAATGCGCCGTGAAAAATGGCAATCAACCCCAGCAGCCTTTCGTAAATAAAGGCCTTTGCGACTGAGTAACCAGTGTGAATGATGTCATTTTTCTATTATGGACTCACCTATCATGCATTTTTAATCCATGGACCACATGACAGAGTGGAGTATTTCAAATTCATCAGAGTTTCTAACGGACTCTAAAATTCGAGGCTTGTATGCCATTATTAAAAATATGATTAACTTGCATGAGTAGCTTTTTAAGGTGAGCACATGGGCAATCATTAGTGCATTTTTAAATGCAAAAATAAGGTATCAGTGAAAGTTAAACTCATCGATCTTTTGTCAATATCTACAATAGGTTATTTCCTAATAAAAAAACCGGGCAGCGCCCGGTTCTTCAGATTGACTCAGACTGATTCAGCCGAGCGCTTTTCAAAGCGTTCTCAGAACTCAGCCCAAAGCGCATCCACGTCTTTGGCCAGCAGATCATCGATACCCGCTGCGCCTTTACGGCCACCGCCACCGAATTTCACGGCAATGGTGTCGGCGCCGGTGAGGTTGGTTTTGGCCGCGCGGATGCTCACCAGGTAAGTCGGCTCACCGTCGACCACTTCTTTGCGCTCGGTCAGCAGCACGTGGGCGCGGTCAGGATACATGTTGGCCAGTTCGTTACCCAGAACACCACTGATGCGACGTGCCCACTGCTCGTTAGGCAGCATGATCATGGCGGCGCGTTCGTTCTCGCGCACAGGAGCCAGACCCAGACCTTTTTCGAGGTCGCTCTTATAACCTTCGGTCAGTGTGGTGTAGACGTCGTTACGTTCTTTGATGAAGTCGAACGGTGACGCGTATGGGCTGGTCAGCTTGAACAGTTCGGCCGGGTGGTAGAACAGGTCTTCCAGGCTGGCACCGTAGCCGTTGTAGTTCATCGCCACACCCAGGTCGCGCAGCTGGCCTTTCTGCTCATCAGTCAGACCCAGCTTGGCGGAATACTCTTCTGCAACCTGATTGATGTTGTCACCAAACGCGGCGGTGATGGCCCACTCGCGGTATTTGCCGTCGAGGTAGTAGTCGATGATCAGACCCGTACAGGTGTTTGAGGCGGTATTGATGTGCGCTTCCAGATTATCGTTTTCCGGAATATCACCTGACTGGTGGTGGTCGGCATAAAACACCTTGGCACCGGCTTCCAGAGCGGCGTGCAGGCCTTTCATGTTCTTATCCATGGATACGTCGAGTACGGTGATGTCATCACCGGCCTGTGGCTCAATGGTCGCCAGCAGTTTGATGTCGCGCTTAACGCCGGTGACCAGAGTCGCGTCTTTCGGCATGGCCTGACGCAGCTGGATCAGTGAACAGATGCCGTCCGCATCGCCGTTAAAAATATCGTAATTTGCCATGATCGTTCCCCAATTCAGATCATTCAGGTCGTAAAAATTCCGGAGGGCATGGCAACACTCGTTACAACAGTGGTTATAACAGGCAGTAGCGCAGCCCCCCGGAGGACGTCAGTGTCAGGCTGGCAGTTTGCCGGTTTCGCGCAGGTAGGCGATGACGGCGTCAGCACACTCTTCGATGCTCATGGTTGAGCTGTCGAGGGTGACTTCAGGATTTTCTGGTGGCTCATAACCGGAATCGATACCGGTGAAGTTCTTGATTTCACCTTTACGGGCTTTTTTGTACAGGCCTTTCGGATCGCGGTCTTCACAGGTGGCCAGAGGTGTGTTCATGAAAACTTCGATGAATTCATCTTTTTCAACCAGATCACGCACCATCTGACGCTCTGAGCGGAACGGCGAGATAAAGGCAGTCAGCACGATCAGACCGGAGTCGATGAACAGCTTGGACAGCTCGCCGATGCGACGGATGTTTTCGATACGGTCTTCGTCAGAGAAGGTCAGGCCCTTGTTCAGGCCGTGGCGTACGTTATCGCCGTCCAGCAGGTAGGTGTGCTGTTCCAGCATGTTGAGCTTTTTCTCAACGGCGTTGGCGATGGTCGATTTGCCGGAGCCACTGAAACCGGTGAACCAGAGTACACAGGGTTTTTGTTTTTTCAGGGCGGAGCGGTCTTCTTTGGTGACCGAGGTGGAGTGCCAGACAATATTCTCGCTAGTCATCTGTGGTCCTTAGTGTTGGAGACCCGAAACCAGAGGGCTGCGGGCATAGAAATTTTGACTGAGCAGAAGGTACTAGAACTGCTCTCTCATTGAAACAGCCATTTGGCGAACTGGCCAGATGGGTTACTTCCGGCAGCGTCTGGCTGCCGGAGTCAAATGTCATTCAGGTCAATCGCTGCCGAACAGGTCGCGGGTGTAGACCTTTTCAACCACGTCACGGATGTCATCGGTGATGCGGTTGGCGACGATGACATCGGATACTGCTTTGAATTCATTCAGATTGTTGATGACCCGTGAGTTGAAGAAACGATCATCTTCCAGCACAGGTTCATACACAACAACTTCGATGCCTTTGGCTTTGATGCGCTTCATGATGCCCTGAACCGCAGACGCACGGAAGTTATCGGAGCCCGATTTCATCACCAGCCGGTAAATGCCCACGACCTTCGGCCCTTTGCGGATGATGGAGTCGGCAATAAAGTCTTTGCGGGTGCTGTTGGCATCCACAATTGCGCGGATGATGTTACTCGGAATGTTCTCAAAGTTGGCCAGCAGCTGCTTGGTGTCTTTTGGCAGGCAGTAACCGCCATAGCCAAACGATGGGTTGTTGTAATGGCTGCCGATGCGCGGGTCAAGGCCAACCCCTTCAATGATCTGGCGGGTATCCAGGCCGTGGGTTTCACAGTAGGAATCCAGCTCATTGAAGTAGGCGACGCGCATGGCCAGATAGGTGTTGGAGAAAAGTTTCACCGCTTCCGCTTCGGTGGAGTTGGTGAAGAGCACAGGTACGTCTTTTTTGACCGCGCCTTCGAGCAGCAGGTCGGCAAACTCTTTCGCGCGTTCACTCTGCTCACCAACGATGATGCGCGACGGGTGCAGGTTGTCGTAGAGGGCCTTACCTTCACGCAGGAATTCCGGCGAGAAAATCAGATTCTGACAGCCGGTGCTTTCGCGCAGCTGGCGGGTGTAGCCCACCGGAATGGTGGATTTGATCACCATCACGGCATCAGGGTTGACGGCCATCACATCGCGGATCACGCTCTCGACGGAACGGGTGTTGAAGTAGTTGGTGACCGGGTCGTAATCCGTGGGGGTGGCGATGACAACAAAGCGCGCGCCACTGTAGGCGTCTTCTTTGTCCAGCGTGGCACGGAAATTCAGATCGGGCTTTTTCAGAAAGGCTTCGATTTCCGTATCGACAATGGGTGACTGACCCTGATTGAGCATGGTCACCTTTTCTTCAATGATATCGACGGCCACCACTTCGTGGTGTTGTGCCAGCAACATCGCATTGGATAGGCCTACGTAGCCGGTCCCGGCGATGGCGATCTTCATAGGAGTCATTTCCTGAATGGTCAGAGATGGCCCGATTCTATCACCGCCGCTGGGAATGTGAATGACAGTCATCAGGACTGTCTGACATTCAGGTCATCACAGCTGATTGAACAGCGACAGCTGCGAGATGGTGGTGTAGCTCTGTTGCGCCGCTTCCAGCAGGAAGGTCTGTAAACTCAGGCGACTGACGGCCTCGGCGAAGTCCACATCGGATAATTCAGACAGTACTTCCTGGCTGACCAGCTTAACGTCCTCGCTCATGCTGCGGGTGTTCTCAATGATATTGAGGCGCGCCCCGATCTGACTACGCACTTCCGACACCGATGTCTGGGCGTTGGCCAGGTTGGT
>JBPEXS010000027.1:0-1343 GCA_052031325.1 Thalassolituus sp.
TGGTTTTCCCAGATGATCTGCCAGTCATCGCGGTAGGGATCTTCCTGGTGTGTTGCCAGATCCACCTCCAGTACATCACCTTCGGTAAACACACCGTCGTGGTTTAATGTCTGGCCATTAAGGCGAATCGCCCCTTGCGCCAACAGCTCAGTCACGTCATAACGCATCAGTTGCTGCTGCAGAAAGGTCAGTAACGTGACCTCTCTGTCACCCTCAAAGCCACGAAAGCTCAGACAAAACACTCAGATATTCCACAAAAGTCACAGATATGTCGTAGTATCTCATGATACTGCTGCTGAATTTCATTCGAAGAGAATCAGGACTCGCTATGCTGGACATACGTAATGACCCGGATGCACTGATCCGCCATCAGTATGAATATCCGGATTCCAATTACATTGAGCTGGATGGTATGCAGGTGCACTACCGTGACACCGGTGGTGACCGTCCTGTTCTTCTGCTTCTGCACGGCATGTACGACTCTGTTCATGGTTGGGAAGCCTGGTGCGAACAGCTGCATAATGACTTCCGCCTTATCGCCGTCGACCTGCCCAATTATGGCCTCACCGGGCCGCACCCGCGCGGCATGTTTGACCATATTTACAGCGACTTCCTCAATGCCTTTACTCACGCCCTGAAGCTGTCCTCCTGCCATGTGGCTGGCAACTCTCTGGGGGGCTGGGCCGCCTGGGAATTTGCCCAGCGCTACCCGGATAAAGTACAGCGCCTGGTACTGATCGATTCGGCAGGCTTTTTTATCTGGCCGCCGTTGTTATTGATGCTGCTGGGCCTGCCGTTTGCAGTCCCGGTTACCGCCAGAATGAAAGCTCCACGTTTTGTCATCCGCCATACCCTGCAGCAGGTGGTGCATAACCACGAGCTGATCACGGATGACCTGATCAACCGTTACACCGACATTGTACGACTGGAAGGTAACCTGGCCGCCAACACCCGCGTGGTGCATTTTCTGCGTAACCGCATGGGCTTTGATACCTCAGGCCTGAAAGACATCCGCCAGCCCACCCTGGTGATGTGGGGAGAAGAAGACCACTGGATGCCGGTCAGCCATGTACGTCGGTTCTGCAATGCTATTCCCAACAGCCGCAGCATCATCTATCCCGAGTGTGGCCATATGCCCATGCTGGAGCGACCCAAACAGAGCGCCATGGATGTCCGCGCTTTTCTGACCGGAAAAGCCTGACACCGATACAGCTACCGCTCAGCCGGCCTCTGTGCTGATCATTTAGCTGGTATAGTGTTGAGTGAACTGGCGGAAGATGTCCGCCGTGCATTGCTTAACGCAACAAACCGAATCAGCCAGAAGTAGCCACCTGAAATGAACC
>JBPEXS010000270.1:0-4283 GCA_052031325.1 Thalassolituus sp.
CCAGCGGCTTTATCGGCCTTACGGCACACCCGGTAAAGCACCACCGCCCAGACCAGAAAACCACCAAATAACAGCAGGTCTGCCAGTGTTGGATTACTCAGCAGGTGTGCCAGTGCCCAGGTTTTGGTGCCGATTAACATCGGGTGACCCACCATGGCTTTGAAGCGGTTTCCCGGGACATAAGTGGCCGTCAGGAAAATAAAAGCAATCAGTACCAGCAGGGCCGTAACATGGTTCAGCCACACCGGTGGGTACCAGAGCCAGACCGGGGCCATGCGGGCTTCACCATAGCCAATAACGATCAGTACCAGTCCGGCAATCGACACCAGACTGTAAATACCCTTCCAACCCAATGGGCCAATCCGGGCAGTGAGATTTTCTTTAACAGCAGGGAAAAGGAAACGGGAAGAATGCATTCCAAGAAACAGAATCAAACCAGTAACTAACAGGTTCATGCGGGTCAATCTCTCTATAGGGTCGCTTTTTACACGGAGTCATTTAAGGCCTTAACGCATGGCATTAAGCCCAGAAATGCGGATGCTGAGCAGAATATCACAGCCAACCCGGTTCTTTATTTCACCAGACAGTTTCTTTAATCTGTCCACATTGAGCGAACGCCCGGAGAAGAGTCCCTGTATGTCCGATAGTCAGCCCCAGGAACGTTTCCGCTCCTTTCAGGAGTTTTACCCTTATTATCTGTCTGAACATCAGCACCCGGTCTGTCGCGGCCTGCACTATACAGGCTCACTGCTGGCACTCGTTATTGCCGCCGCAGCGATAGTCACTGGTCAGCTAATATGGTTGCTGCCCGCTGTCATCAGTGGTTACGCCTTTGCCTGGGTCGGACACTTCTTTTTTGAGCACAACCGTCCAGCCACATTCACCTATCCCCTGTGGAGTTTTATCGGTGACTGGGTGATGCTGCGGGACTTCCTGTTGCGGCGATAATTCTCTTTTCCGGGGTATCTGCCGCGAATCACGCCAGATACTGAGAAAGTGTGTTCCCATCAGCGGTCTGATCCGTTATGGTAGCGAAAATGTCATTTGACGACACAATTGACGATTTATGCATCGATTCTGGCTGGTCCTGCTGTTTTTGTCCTGCCCCGTAGCCACCCTGGCCGACACGGTTACCCTGCGCGCTGACGAATGGTACCCCTACAATGGTAATCCCGATGCCGAGCGTCCGGGCTATATGATTGAGCTTGCCCGCGAGATCTGGGGCGGTGCCGGTTACGATGTTGATTACCGTCTGATGCCCTGGGAACGAGCCCTCGAAGCAACGCGTGAAGGCACCATTGACTGTGTCGTTGGTGTCACTCCTGATGAAGCCCCCGATTTTGTCTTTCCCGAAGAACCCCAGGGTTCTTCTGCCCCGCATATGTACGTTGCCCGTAATTCTTCATGGAACTATCAGGGAATAGACTCCCTCAAAGACGTCCGGCTGGGGGTTATCGGTGGCTATGCCTATGACATGGGCGAACTCGACGCTTACATTTCAGAGCAGGAACTGTCCCCCGGCCGGGTACAGGTAATGAAAGGGAACAACGCGCTGGAACAGAATATCCGCAAGCTGCTGACCGGCCGGATAGACGTTCTTGCTGAATCCCCCTCTGTGATGGCAACCAAGCTGATGGAAATGAACCTGGGTGATCAGGGATCAATCGGCGAGCCCGTGCTGATCTACATTGGCTGCACCCCGACGACCCCGCGTTCTTTTGAACTGGGTCGCCTGCTCAGCGCGGGCATCCGGGCTATGCGTGAAGACGGCTCACTGAGTGAGCTGCTTAGTCGCTACAACCTCACAGACTGGTATTCGGCACCGCCCGAACCTGAGGATTCAGAACCCTCGGGTCTGTCTTCGGAATACTGATCCGGAGCCGGTCCATAAGTTACGGACCCAGCGGTTGCACCACCTCCTCCCTGCCTTTATCCTGCGCTTCATCCTTGGGCCGGCACTGGCCGCTCATGGGTCATAATCACGATATTGAGGAACTTATGAAAAACCGTAACCTGTTGCTGGCATCCATGCTGCTGATGCCACTTTCTGCCATCGCTGCCGACGAAGTAGCTGAAGCGCCAGAAGAAACCGGCCCATGGAGTGGCTCCGCCGAACTGGGTACTATTTTCACCTCCGGCAACTCAGAAACCCAGAGCATCAATGCCAGCCTGGGAGCTGAGCGTGATGGCGAGAAGTGGGACAGCACCTTCCGTATCAGCGCGCTGAAAACCAAAGACGAAGACACCACCACCGCTGAGAAGTACACCTTCTTCTCACAGTTTGACCGCACCCTGACCGAGCGCTCTTATCTCGCGATTGTCGCCAGCCAGGACCGTGACCGTTTCAGTGGTTACACCTATCAGACTGCGGTATCTGTGAACTATGGTTATCACGCCATCATGCAGGACGACATGACCCTCGACCTGGAAGCTGGTCCTGGTTACCAGCGTGACAAAGAAGAAGATACTGGCGAGATCCTTGAGGGCGCCATCGCCCGTGTCGCTCTGAACTTTGACTGGACCATCACCGATGGTACTCAGTTCATCGAATACTTCAGTATTGAAGCCGGTGATGAAAACACCATCTACCGTTCAGAAACCGGCCTGCTGAATCAGATCAGTGGTCGTCTGGCGAGCAAGATCACCTATAAGGTCAAGCATCAGGAAACTGTGCCTGATGAAGAAACAGAGAAGACCGATACTGAGCTCGGTGTGACTCTGGTGTATACCTTCTGAGGTATTCCGGGAAACAAAAAAACCTGCCAGCTGGCAGGTTTTTTTATTCATTCCCAACCGGTACTACCGTTTTGGATTCCGCGGGAGGGGCCGGTGGAGGAGCATCTCCCGGAGCAGGATCGCCAGGGCTCATCAGCTCAGGTGGCAGGCCGTCTTCAAGATCCTGCGGTGGGGGAGGCAGATGGCCATGATCTTTCTCCGTTGGCATCGCAGGTAAAGGACGCTGTTCAGAGCTGCTGGCAGTCTGGATTGTCTGCGGGGCATCACCGTCCTGCAACTGATCCATGGTGTGATGCTGCCACTTGGCGCGCTGGCGTTCGCGCATGGCCTCAAGCTGTTGCATCTGTTCAGCGGTCAGCACCTCGTGCAGTCGCTGATCATAGGCCTCACGGAAATCATCCCATTGTTCTTTGTCCATTGGCCAGCTTGCCCGCTGTGCCAGGATGGTTTCTTTCAGCGCTTTCTTCTGTTCTGGCTCCAGATCCAGAGCCCGCGCTAACAGCCCGAGATTGCGCAGCTGCAATTTACGCTGTTGCTTTTCCATCTGTGCCCGCGCCATCTCACGCTGTTCTTCAGTGAGGACACTGCGGATTTCTTCGCGCATACGATCGAATTCGTTTTTACGCTCTTTAGCATTGGCGCGATCCATAGCCTGAATCTGCTGACGGAAAGCATCTTCAATGCGCCGGATGTCCTTCTGCTGCTGATCACTCAGCCTGAGAGAGTCCTCCCAGTTCATTTTGCGATAACGTTCATCATCGGCATGAGCGCTGGCTGCCACCAGCGTAGAAATGCAGATCACTGCCGCCGGTAACAGCGTAAGCAGGCGAAATCTGCCTTGCATCGGTAACTCCTGATCACTGCTGTTGTCACTAAGTTATACTAGCGAGTGTGCGGGAAATTTGTGTCCGGCATTGCAAAGATTTGTCACCCCCGAACCCACTGACAGAACAGGACGGTTATGACTGACGACGACGACCTCTTCCTGCGCGAAATGGAAGGGGTCAGAAAGATTTCCGTGACTGAGCGTGAAGCCCTGGTGAAAAACACCAGCCCGGCCAGCAACACCGCTGAACGTCGCCGCGCAGCTCTGGAAAACAAACCCATCACAGAGACCAATGGCCTGCGCAGCAGTGAAGTACCCAGGGTGGGTCCGCACGATGTGATCGGTTTTAAACGCCCTGGTATTCAGGATGGCGTGTACCGCAAACTGCGTCTGGGTAAATACGAAACCGAAGCCCGCCTGGACCTGCATCGCCGCACCGTAGAAGAAGCCCGGCGGGAAGTATCACGTTTTGTACGCGACTGCCTTGAAGCCGATATCCGCAGTGTGATCATCATGCCCGGCAAAGGCGACCGCAATACCAAAGACCCGGCGGTGCTGAAAAGTTACCTGGTGTTCTGGCTGGAAGAACTGGATGACGTTCAGGCGTTTCACACCGCCCAGCAGCATCATGGCGGTGCAGGGGCCTTTTATGTGTTGCTGCGCAAGAGCGACCGGAAAAAACAGCTGGCGCGGGAGAAGTTCAGTAAAGGGAGAGTGTGAG
>JBPEXS010000271.1:0-5069 GCA_052031325.1 Thalassolituus sp.
CGCTTGGCCGAATAAGGATCTTTCTCCAGGTCATCACAGTGACGGTGATGCACACGGTGACCGGAACACCAGTCAAGGATGGTGTTCTGCAGTGCAGCAGCACCCCAGAGAGCAAACCACAGACGCAGTAATGGGTGAGCGTCGTAGGAATTGTGTGACCACAGGCGGTGATAACCGGCGGTAATCGCAGTACCAGTGAAATACACCAGTACAATCATAGAAACCACAGCAGCACTGTTGTAACCATGGGCAAAGCCGTACCAGGGCACACCGACAGCGACCACTGCTGTGGTCAGGATGAACATAATGGTTGCCGTCCAGTTGATCGGCGCTCGGGTCTGATTGGTGTTATCGGTCATCTGTTTGTTTCACTCGTTTATCGATACATCAGAACACAAAAAGACCGCGCAAAGCGCGGTCTGTCAGATCAGAACATCAGCCACCGAAGTCATCGAGCATAATGTTCTCAGGTTCAACGCCCAGATCATGCAACATCTTGATCACGGACTGGTTCATGATCGGGGGCCCACACATGTAGAACTCACAATCTTCAGGAGCCGGATGGTCCTTCAGATACTCTTCATAGAGCACGTTGTGAATAAAGCCGGTGAGGCCTTCCCAATTGTCTTCTGGCTGTGGGTCTGACATAGCCACATGCCATACAAAATTGTCGTTCTCTGCGGCCAGCTGATCGTACTCATCCTGATAGAAGAGCTCACGCAGTGAACGCGCACCATACCAGAAACTGATCTTACGGTCTGTTTTGATTCGTTTCAGCTGGTCAAAGATGTGTGAGCGCATGGGTGCCATTCCTGCACCACCACCAATAAAGACCATTTCTGCATCGGTGTCTTTCGCGAAGAATTCACCGAACGGACCGTACACAGTGACCTTGTCGCCTGGCTTCAGATTGAAGACGTAGGTCGACATGATGCCCGGCTGAATGCCCTTGCTGCCCGGAGGTGGTGTTGCAATACGGATATTGAACTTAACCACACCCTTCTCTTCAGGGTAGTTCGCCATGGAATAAGCACGGATGGTGTCTTCTTTGTTGACCGCTTTAATGTCAAAGAAACCAAAGTGCTCCCAGTCGCCACGATACTCATCTTCAATGTCAAAGTCTGAGAAGTTGATCTCATACGCAGGACATTCAAGCTGTACATAACCGCCGGCGCGGAAGTCCACGTTCTCACCTTCTGGCAGTCTCAGTGTCAGCTCTTTAATAAAGGTAGCGACGTTCGGGTTGGATTCAACGGTAGTTTCCCATTTCTTTACACCGAACACTTCTTCAGGCACTTCTACGGTCATATCCTGCTTAACCGGAGTCTGACAGGACAGACGCCAGCCCTCACGGGCCTCGCCCTTGGTAAAGTGAGAAGCCTCAGTCGGCAGCATTTCACCGCCGCCATCACTGACCACACACTTACACTGAGCACAGGTACCGCCGCCACCACAGGCGGATGACAGGAAGATACCGTTAGACGCCAGAGTACCCAGCAGCTTACCGCCAGCTTCGGTCTCAACGGTGCGCTCACCATTGATAATGATCTTAACTTTGCCGGAGTTAACCAGCTTGCTCCGGGCACCCAGAATGATGAACACCAGTGACAAAACAATCACTGTGAACATCAGTACGCCGAGAATAATTTCAGTTTGCACTATCATCGACTCCTTACAGTGAAACGCCAGAGAAGGACATAAAGCCCAGTGACATCAGACCTACGGTCATAAAGGTAATACCCAGCCCCTGCAGGCCAGCAGGTACATCGCTGTACTTCAGCTTCTCACGGATGCCCGCCAGCAGTGTGATGGCCAGCGCCCAACCGATACCGGCACCAATACCGTAAACCGTGGATTCAGCGAAGTTATAGTCACGCTCAACCATGAACAGGGAAGCACCCAGAATCGCGCAGTTCACAGTAATCAGCGGCAGGAAGACACCCAGCGCGTTGTACAGTGACGGTACGTACTTATCCAGAACCATTTCGAGGATCTGAACCAGTGCCGCGATCACGCCGATATAGGTCAGCAGACCGAGGAAGCTCAGGTCAACGTTGGCCATATCCGGGCTGATCCAGGTCAGAGCACCTTCTTTCAGCAGGTAGGTGTAGATCAGGTTATTGACCGGTACGGTAATGGTCAGTACCACAACCACCGCAATACCCAGACCCAGAGAGGTCTGAATCTTCTTCGAGATGGCCAGGAAGGTACACATCCCCAGGAAGAAGGCCAGCGCCATGTTTTCAACAAAGACTGCCTTAATCAGCAGACTGATATAGTGTTCCATCAGTGGCCTCCGCTATGTTCAGTGTTCGGCAGGATCTTGAATTCCGCTTCTTCGATCTGGTCTTTCTTCCAGGTACGCAGTACCCAGATGAAACCGCCAATGATGAAGAAGGCAGACGGTGGCAGCAGCAGCAGACCATTGGACTGATACCAGCCACCATCAGTGACCAGTGGCAGAATTTCAAAGCCCAGCAGCTTACCGGCACCAAACAGCTCACGGATGGTCGCAACAGTGATCAGAACCACAGAGTAGCCAAGGCCGTTACCGATACCATCAAAGAAGCTCATGCCCGGAGGGTTTTTCATCGCAAACGCTTCAGCACGACCCATGACAATACAGTTCGTAATGATCAGACCGACGAAGACCGACAGCTGTTTGCTGATGTCGTAAGCGTACGCTTTGAGGATCTGATCCACCACGATCACCAGCGAGGCGATGATGATCATCTGCACAATAATCCGGATGTTATTCGGAATATGGTTACGGATCAGGGATACGCCCAGGTTTGAGAACGCCGTGACCGAGGTCAGAGCGACACACATCACCAGGGTAACCTGCAGGCTGGTGGTTACCGCCAGAGCGGAACATACCCCCAGGATCTGCAGCGCAATCGGGTTTTTGCTGAAAATCGGTTCAACAATGACCGTTTTAAGAGATGACATTATCAGGCCCCCTGTTCTTTCAGTTTGGTCAGCAGGCTGCCAAAGGCGCGGTCACTGATCCAGAAACGCACGAGGTTATTCACACCACGGCTTGTCAGTGTGGCACCGGAGAGACCGTCAACCTGGTAAGGGTTGCCCGGCTCAGATGCACCTTTCACCACGGTGATGGCCAATTCGCCGTCATCGTTATAAAGCTCTTTGCCTTCCCACTGTGACTTCCACTTAGGGTTGTCTACTTCACCACCCAGTCCGGGAGTTTCAGCGTGTGAGTAAAAGCCCAGACCAGCAATGGTATCCATATCCCCTTCTACAGCGATGAAGCCGTAGAGAGTCGACCACAGACCATAGCCGTGAATCGGCAGGATCACGGTTTTGATCTGACCGGCATCCTCTACCAGGTAGATAGCAGCAAAGTTTTCTTTGCGCTTGATACCAGCAGGGTCTTCAGACGGTTCCAGTTCTTTGGAGAATTCCGGAATTTTGGAAGACTTCTTCTGCTGGAAAACACCATTAGGGTCAATCAGACCGGCGTCTTTGATTTCAGCCAGCTCAGCGTCCGTCGCAAAACGGCCTTCTTCTACATTCACGATACGGGTCGTGATTTTGGCTTCAAACTGCTCTGCTACCGGCTTACCGGATTCGAGCAAGCCTGCAGCCTGCAGAACCGCAGAGCGTTTGTCGTTGGCTTTGTTCAGGTTCTGCTGAGAGCGCAGGCCAACTGCGGCACCGGATACGATGACGGAGCAGACCAGACACAGCAGAATTGCGACGATAAGCGTCTTCTGAATGCTGTCGTTATTAGCTGACACGGGCGATCCTCCGTTTGACGTTGGCCTGAACCACAAAGTAATCAATCAGTGGCGAGAACAGGTTGGCGAACAGAATCGCCAGCATCATGCCTTCCGGGAAGGCCGGGTTGATCACACGGATCATAATCACCATACAACCGATCAGAGCACCGAAGAACCACTTACCCGTGTTGGTCATAGACGCAGACACCGGGTCGGTAGCCATAAAGAACATACCAAAGGCAAAACCACCCACAACCAGGTGCCAGTACCATGGCATAGCGAACATTGGGTTGGTGTCAGAACCGGCAGCGTTAAGCAGCAGAGAGCTTGCTACCATGCCGATCATCACACCGGCAACGATACGCCAGGAGGCAATGTTCATTACCAGCAGCACACCACCACCGATGATCAGGGCCAGAGTGCTCACTTCACCCATAGAGCCGGGAATCATACCCAGGAAGGCATCCATCCAGCTGATACCGGCGTCCATCACACCCTGAATACCCGCTTCAGCAGCGATACCCAGAGGCGTTGCACCGGTAAAGCCATCAGCAGCAGTCCATACAGCGTTACCGGACATGCTGGCCGGATAGGCGAAGAACAGGAAAGCACGACCCGTCAGTGCCGGGTTGAGGAAGTTTTTACCGGTACCACCGAAGATTTCCTTACCGATAACCACACCGAAGGAAATACCCAGAGCGACCTGCCACAGCGGGATGGTCGGCGGCAGCGTCAGCGAGAACAGCACAGAGGTCACGAAGAAACCTTCGTTGACTTCGTGACGGCGGATCGTGGCAAACAGGACTTCCCAGAAACCACCGACCGCAAAGGTCACCGCATAAACAGGCAGGTAATAAGCCGCACCAAAGGCGAAGTTATCCCACCAGCTGGCCGGATTGTGGCCTGCACCACCCAGAAGAGTGATCAGCAGTTCACGCCAGCCTTCAATCGGTGTTCCGGCACCGGCAGCAATGGCTTCGTTGGCCTGCATACCGATATTCCACATACCAAAGAACATGGCCGGGAACGTACAGATCCAGACGGTAATCATGATGCGCTTGAGGTCAATACCGTCACGCACATGCGCAGAGTTATTGGTCACACTCGGTGGAGAGTAGAGACCGGTATCAATCGCTTCGTACAACGGATACATTTTTTCGAACTTGCCACCCTTCTCGAAGTGCGGGGCAAGATTATCGAGGACAGTTCTGAGGCCCATAGTTAACCCTCCACTTCAATGCGGGTGAGATTCTTACGCAGAATCGGACCGTATTCATATTTACCCGGGCACACAAAGGTACACAGAGCCAGGTCTTCTTCGTCCAGCTC
>JBPEXS010000272.1:0-1273 GCA_052031325.1 Thalassolituus sp.
GCGAGAATCGCGGTGTACCAGCCACCGCCCGGCCAGATTTCAACCACGGTCTGATCGGCCTCAATCTGAAAAAACGACAGGGTTTCCTGCGGGTGGCGATACGTATCACGGGCCATTTCAGACGGCTTACGCAGTTCAATACCGTCTGTCTCAGCAGAGGCGCTGGTCGTCAGGGCCAGGCCCAGACACAGGGCGACGAGTGAGCCTTTGATACTCATGCGATGTCCTCTGTGGCGGTTGAGTCATTCACTGGTTGTTTCAGTTTTTTTTTGCTCTTCCGCGTAATCCACCACCTCGGGTGCTCCGCAGACTTCCCACGGTGGGGTTGGGCGGACACTTTCAATCACATGGTCGACAAAGCTGCGTACCTTGGCCGACAGGTGGCGGTTGCTTGGGTACAGGGCATGGATCGGACTGGCTTCAAAGGGCCAGTCAGCCAGCACAGGCACCAGGCGACCTTCACGAATGCCGGTTGCTACGAGCATGGCAGGCATGGCCGCAATGCCGAGGCCTTCCAGGGTCAGGCGGTAAATACTGGCGAAGTCATTGACCTGTATGCGCGGTTTGACATGGTGGGTGTAATGCTCGTTGTCTGGCCCTTCCAGCTGCCAGTTTGACCAGCTTGTGAGCGTTAACAGTGCGTGATTTTCCAGTTCGTCCGGGTGACGCGGAATGCCGTGTTTTTTCACGTATTCGGGGCTGGCACAGATAACGCCACGGGCATCACCGAGGTGACGGCCAATCAGTGAGGAGTCTTCCAGCTGGCCGACACGGAAGGCCAGGTCGACACCTTCCTGAACCAGATCCAGACGCTGATCACTCAGTACCATATCAATGGTCACCTGCGGGTGTTTTTCCAGGTAGCCTGCGATCAGTTTGGGCATAACCGCCGACCCGAACAGCATCGGTGCGGTAATGCGCAGGGTGCCGGAAGGCGTGCTCTGCATGCGCGTTACTGCGATGTTGGCGTCCTGAATTTCACTCAGAATGCGTGAGCACTGGGCGTAATAGGCATTGCCGGTTTCGGTCAGGCGCAGGCTGCGCGTGGTGCGCTGAATCAGGCGCACGCCAAGGCGTTCTTCCAGCTGGGTAATCTTGCGGCTGACGGTGGACTTTGGCAGGTCGAGATTACGTGCGGCACCAGTGAAGCTACCGGCATCTACCACGTGAACAAACACGGCCATTTCGTTGAGATCAAACTCTTCGCGCTTACCAATCTGCATGGCAGATACCTTCTTCAGTGTATATCCGACCAATATACTCGGGGATTTCA
>JBPEXS010000273.1:0-1477 GCA_052031325.1 Thalassolituus sp.
CACAAATTCAGAAGCTTACTTTTTCTTTTTCACTGCACCGGCACGTCAGGACTGAAGGACACCCCCCTGTCCGGGCTTCGCTCTTCCGTCCGTAGTCAGCCGCATGGCTGCCACTCTATGCCTGGTCCAAATCTGGTCCTGGGTGCCCATCTTTTACGCGTATTCAGCGTTAGCCGATAACTAGCGGGCTTTCGGCATCTCCAGGAACCTCGTCCCGGCAAGGGACCTCGTCGTACCTGTCGTCAGGTGCAGTGCGTTCCTCCGTCAGATCAAGTTCTGGAATTATTTTACTCAGACCGTTGCCGGGGAGCTCTGCACATGGCGGAATGGTGTGCCGTCTCGCCACATGCGGTGCAATACAACGCCAATACGCCGCGCAAGTGCAATCAAGGCCCGTTTCGATCCACGCCGATGGGCCACTCTGAGCGCCCAGGCCTGGAGCCAGTTTGGTGACCCACGGTGCATCAAGATCATCGCCGCTTGATACAAGGCCGTTCGAAGGGCCCGGTCACCGGCTCGAGTAATTTGCCCGACAATGTCCATCTCTCCGGATTGCGTACGTCTCGGCGTCAGCCCCACCCACGGACCAACATCCTTCGATCGCGCGAACCGGGTCGGATCGTCGATCGCGGATTTGACCGTCAGGGCGACGATCCGACCGACGCCTGGCATCGTCATCATCAGACGGCAAACGTCGTCTTGTTTTGCCAGATCCGCGATTGTCGCATCCAATTCAGCCAACTCGGCGCGCAACTGCGCACGCGCGCGCAAAAGGGCCTCTGTCGACGCCGACAGGATTTCATTCTGCTCAACCAGTTCCCTCACCCGGGCCTCGTACCTGATCCGGGTGACGTGTCCCAGCTTCAGACCGAAGTTCCGCAAAACACCCCGCATGGAAAGCTCAAGGTTGATGATGGCCTGCTGAACTGACTTGCGCGCTGTCAGCAACGCGCGGATTTCCTGGGAGGACACCGATTTGCGGTGCACGGGCCTGTACCATCCCATTTGAAGCAAGCGCGCAATGCCCTGAGCATCGCGCCGATCGGTTTTGATCGGCATGGCTTTCAAAGCGGCTTTCACCAACCGCGTTTCCATCAAGACCACGTCAAGTCCGGCCTCTTCGATGCCCTTACTCAGCCATTGGGACAGTGGTCCGGCTTCAAGACCGATCGCATCGACCGCGTACGGCAATGACGTCATCGCACGCACCAGCGCCTCAGGCTCGCTGGCGGCCTCCAACTCCTCAACAACCTTCCCTTGCGGCCCCAGCACACAAATCGCCGTGCTTGTCAGAGATACATCTAGTCCGATAAATACATTCATGTCGTTGCCCTTCTATTCTTAGGAATTGAGGCGCATGGAAACATACGACCTCGTAGACGCGCTGCAGGCGCATCAAGGGCAACGGCACTTCAGATCATGCTGACAAACAAGCGAAACGTGCTCGATTCGCCGACAGCCCCATTACGGCATCTTT
>JBPEXS010000274.1:0-1242 GCA_052031325.1 Thalassolituus sp.
TGCGGACGTACGGCAGAAACCACGGCGGCGGCTTCTTCCATGGCGGATTTGCTGAAGTCATCCGTTGGCAGGCCTTTGTAGGCGCGGGCAGCAACAAATACTTCGGTCGGATCGTCCATCAAGGCAACACCACAGGCCGACAGCTTTTCAACGGTTTCAGGATCAAACAGCAGTGACCAGCTGTCCAGCTCGGCATCTTCACCGAGAATGGCTTTCACCTTCTCGACGTTATACGCCACACCCGTAGTACCCCACATGTAAGGCACCAGATAATCGTTACCCGGATCAATATCGCTCAGAGAGTTGAGAATGTTCTTATCCAGGTTGGCGTAATGGGTCAGTGCTGCTTTATCGACGGTCTGA
Organism: Thalassolituus sp.; assembly: GCA_052031325.1. Lineage (GTDB taxonomy): Bacteria > Pseudomonadota > Gammaproteobacteria > Pseudomonadales > Oceanobacteraceae > Thalassolituus. Next base: position 364 of record JBPEXS010000274.1, read on the forward strand.
TAAAGATCCGCACGGATACCACGGTCCGCAAAGGGTCGTGCCGTCGGGAAGATCAGATCGTAGCCACTGCGACCGGCCAGCATTTTGGCTTCCAGTACTTCGTTAGAGTCGTAAACGTCGTAGGTCACCTTAATCCCTGTGGCCGCTTCAAACTCTGTGACGGTGTCTTCAGCAATGTAGTCAGACCAGTTGTAAATGTGCAGCTCTTTAGCCGACACAGACAGCGACACTGACAATGCGGTGAGCGCCATTGCTGAGGTCAGCAGACATTGTTTAAACAGGGTTTTGCTCATGGTGGAGACTCCAGCAGGGGATAATCAACAGGTCCCTGATCAACCTGGGGCAGCTTTAAGCAAGACAGAGCCACACGGGTTGCAGGGGTATAGGGTCGGGCGAATGATGGCAATATTGAGGAAAAAATACAGACAATTGATTTCATCGTAAAGATGAGAAAATCTGTATGAAACCTCATCGGGACAGACACGACATTTGTACCGCTAAAAGCGATAAATTCAAGAACAATCAGACACCTGCAGGCGCTGCGTCAGGCCTGGAGAGGGGGCGGTTTACGTTGGCTGCGTCAGTTCCAGACGCCGATGATGGCACCCATCAGAGTGAATGAAAGCGTGTGATAACCGGCATTGACAGCAAACAGACGCAGTGTGCGTCCCTCGAAAAGGTCGTTGACCGCAAAGGCCATAGCAACCCAGCCCGCACCGGCGAGAAAGCCGTAGAAAGCGCCCGAGACGAGTGACGCGTCAGGGCCCAGAAAAGCGGCCAGATTGAATGCCACGATCAGCGTTGCCAGAATGGCCAGCCCGAAAACTTTGACCATATTGCGCTGTTGCGCTGACTCTTCTGTGATGCCGGTTTCAACCA
>JBPEXS010000275.1:0-8539 GCA_052031325.1 Thalassolituus sp.
ACTTAAAAATTTAATGCCGGTATGGCACAGGCTTCGCAGTAGCTACAGCGTTGTTGGCTGGCGTGTATTCAGAGAGGGATACATGTCTGTGATCGGAAAACCGGTAGCCAGCAATGAATGCTCATATCGGAGGCACAAAAGTCTAAAGCCCCAACACAGGAGAAAGACTATGGCTATGCGTCAATGCGCCATTTACGGCAAAGGCGGTATCGGTAAATCAACTACTACTCAGAACCTGGTAGCAGCTCTGGCCGAAGCCGGCAAAAAAGTAATGATCGTTGGTTGCGATCCAAAAGCAGACTCAACTCGTCTGATTCTGCACTCAAAAGCTCAGAACACCATCATGGAAATGGCTGCTGAAGCTGGCACCGTTGAAGATCTCGAACTGGAAGATGTACTGAAGTCCGGTTACGGCGATGTTCGCTGTGTTGAATCAGGCGGTCCAGAGCCAGGCGTTGGTTGTGCAGGTCGTGGTGTTATCACTGCGATTAACTTCCTCGAAGAGGAAGGTGCATACGAAGACGACCTCGACTTCGTTTTCTATGACGTACTGGGTGACGTTGTTTGCGGTGGCTTCGCTATGCCTATCCGCGAAAACAAAGCACAGGAAATCTACATCGTATGTTCTGGTGAGATGATGGCTATGTACGCCGCTAACAACATCTCTAAAGGCATCGTGAAGTACGCCAACTCCGGCGGCGTTCGTCTGGCAGGCCTGATCTGTAACAGCCGTAACACTGACCGCGAAGACGAGCTGATCGAAGCTCTGGCTGCCAAGCTGGGCACTCAGATGATCCACTTCGTTCCTCGTGACAACGTGGTTCAGCGCGCTGAAATCCGTCGTATGACTGTTATCGAGTATGACCCATCTGCCAAGCAGGCTGATGAGTACCGTGCTCTGGCTAACAAGATCATGGCTAACGAGAAGTTCGTTATTCCTTCGCCTATCACTATGGACGAACTGGAAGACCTGCTCATGGAATTCGGCATCATGGATGAAGAAGACCTGAGCATCGTTGGTAAGACTGCAGCAGACGAAGCTTAATCCCTTCGGCTGACTGAGTCAGCAAGCCTGTGTTGGACGTGGGTGGTGCAGCAATTTACTTAACCGTAAAAACAGCCGCGCTGTATCCACCCACTCCCGCCGGGTTGCAATAAGTACGACACGCAAAACAAACGAATTATGTATGGGACGAAGCAGATTGGCTTCGTCGGAATCCGGGTTTAACCCGATCTGTTACCCAAAGGAGGCCCATCATGGCCATGTCACGCGATGAAGTTGAATCTTTGATTCAGGAAGTGCTCGAGGTTTATCCTGAGAAAGCTCAGAAAGACCGTGCGAAGCACCTTGCTCCTAACGATCCTACGTTAGAGCAGTCTAAGAAGTGTATCACCTCAAACAAAAAATCCCTGCCAGGTGTTATGACCATCCGTGGTTGTGCTTATGCTGGTTCCAAGGGTGTGGTATGGGGTCCTATTAAGGACATGATCCATATCTCTCACGGTCCTGTAGGTTGCGGTCAGTACAGCCGTGCAGGTCGTCGTAACTACTACATCGGTACTACCGGTGTGAACACCTTCGTTACCATGAACTTTACTTCTGACTTCCAGGAGAAAGACATCGTATTCGGCGGTGACAAGAAACTCGCAAAACTGATTGATGAAATCGAAACTCTGTTCCCGCTGAACAAAGGTATTTCCATTCAGTCAGAATGTCCGATCGGTCTGATCGGTGACGATATTGAAGCGGTTGCCAAGAAGAAAACCGAAGAGCACGGCAAGACCGTTGTTCCGGTTCGCTGTGAAGGCTTCCGTGGTGTGTCTCAGTCTCTGGGTCACCACATTGCTAACGACGCCGTCCGTGACTGGGTACTCGATGCCCGTGACGAAGACGACAGCTTCGCAACCACCCCGTACGACGTAGCCATCATCGGTGACTACAACATCGGTGGTGACGCCTGGTCTTCCCGTATCCTGCTGGAAGAAATGGGTCTGCGCGTTGTAGCTCAGTGGTCCGGTGACGGCACCATCGCAGAAATGGAACTGACTCCTAAAGTCAAACTGAACCTGGTTCACTGCTACCGTTCCATGAACTACATCTCCCGTCATATGGAAGAGAAGTACAAGATTCCCTGGATGGAATACAACTTCTTCGGCCCAACCAAAACCATCGAATCTCTGCGCAAAATTGCCGCTCAGTTTGATGAAACTATTCAGGCTAAGTGCGAAGAAGTTATCGCCAAGTATCAGCCAGAATGGGAAGCGGTTGTTGCTAAATACCGTCCACGCCTGGAAGGCAAGCGCGTCATGCTTTACATCGGTGGTCTGCGTCCACGTCACGTGATCGGCGCTTACGAAGATCTGGGCATGGAAGTAGTTGGTACCGGTTATGAATTCGGTCACAACGATGACTACGACCGTACCCTGAAAGAAATGGGCGACTCTACCCTGCTGTATGACGACGTAACCGGCTACGAATTCGAAGAATTCGTGAAAAAGGTCAAGCCTGACCTGATCGGTTCCGGCATCAAAGAAAAGTACATCTTCCAGAAAATGGGTGTGCCTTTCCGTCAGATGCACTCCTGGGATTACTCCGGCCCATACCACGGCTTTGATGGCTTCGCCATTTTCGCCCGCGATATGGATATGACTCTGAACAACCCTTGCTGGAAAGTTCTGACTGCACCTTGGAAAAAAGATGCAGAAGCAGACAACAGCGCGGTTGCAGCGTCAGCCTGAGCAAAATCAGTTCAACGGTAACTACCCATTAAACCATGTGACTGAAGCTCGATCGCTGGACAGATTGTGGTTCGCAGGCAAGGCAAAAATGATGGAGAAGCGCAGCGTATAAATCATACGTGAGCATTCGAATCCATTTTTAACACAGCCTGCGGATCAGAAGATTTCAGCGAACCGCTTCAGCCGATTGCCCGCCAGACCTGAGATTCCAGGCGCGGGAGGAGAAAATGTCATGAGCCAGAATGTTGATAACATCAAACCAAGCTATCCGCTGTTCCGTGAAGACGACTACAAAGAGTCTCTGCGTAATAAAAAGGCCAGCTTTGAAGAAGCACACACCCAGGAAAAAATCGACGAAACCTTCATGTGGACTACCACTGATGAGTACAAAGAACTGAACTTCCAGCGCGAAGCTCTGACCGTTAACCCGGCCAAAGCCTGTCAGCCACTGGGTGCGGTTCTGTGTTCACTGGGTTTTGAGAACACCATGCCTTACGTGCACGGTTCTCAGGGCTGTGTTGCTTACTTCCGTACTTACTTCAACCGTCACTTCAAAGAGCCGATCGCCTGCGTATCCGACTCTATGACTGAAGACGCAGCTGTATTCGGCGGTCAGCAGAACATGAAAGACGGTCTGGAAAACTGTAAAGCCATCTACAAGCCAGACATGATCGCTGTGTCTACCACCTGTATGGCAGAAGTTATTGGTGACGACCTTAACGCCTTCATCAACAACTCCAAGAAAGAAGGTCATATTCCTCAGGAATATCCGACCCCTTATGCACACACACCAAGCTTCGTTGGCAGCCACGTAACGGGTTGGGACAACATGTTTGAAGGTATTGCGCGTTACTTCACCCTGAACTTCATGGAAGACAAAGAAGTAGGCTCTAACGGTAAGCTGAACCTGATCCCAGGTTTCGAAACTTACTTGGGTAACTTCCGCGTCATCAAGCGCATGATGAAAGAGATGGATGTCGATTTCACCCTGCTGTCTGACCCAGAAGAAATCCTCGATACCCCAGCAGACGGTACTTTCCGTATGTATGCCGGTGGTACTACTCAGGATGAAATGAAAGATGCGCCAAACGCACTCAACACCATCATGCTGCAGCCTAACCAGCTGGTTAAAACTGAGAAGTTCATCAAGAACACCTGGAAGCACGAAGTGCCTAAAACCAAGATCCCAATGGGTCTGCAGTGGACGGATGAATTCCTGATGAAAGTCAGCGAAATCACTGGTAAGCCAATCGCTGCCAGTCTGGAAAAAGAGCGTGGTCGTCTGGTTGATATGATGACTGACTCTCACACCTGGCTGCACGGTAAGAAGTTCGCTCTGTGGGGTGATCCTGATTACGTCGAAGGCATGACCAAGTTCCTGCTGGAGCTGGGCGCTGAGCCAACTCACATCCTCGCCAACAACGCCAATAAGCGTTGGAAGAAAATGATGGATGCGATGCTGACTGAGTACCCACAAGGTGCAGACTGTGAAGTTCACATCGGTAAAGACCTGTGGCACATGCGCTCACTGGTATTCACCAACAAGCCTGACTTCATGATCGGTAACAGCTACGGCAAGTTCATCCAGCGTGACACCCTGTACAAGGGCGAAGAGTTCGAAGTACCGCTGATCCGTATCGGCTTCCCGATCTTCGACCGTCATCACCTGCATCGCCAGACTACCCTGGGCTACGAAGGCGCCATGCAGATCCTGACGACTCTGGTGAACTCTGTTCTTGAGCGTCTGGATGATGAAACCCGTGGTATGCAGACTACTGACTACAACTACGACCTGGTTCGCTAAGACCTGGCTGCGTTGCCGGGACTGTGTTGGAAGCCTGTCTCAGAATGCTCATTTAGGATAACTAAACTGCGCTTCTTCAACAGACTTCCGCCTTGTCCCGGCGGCCTCGCCAACGGTCTTAGAACTTTGGAGCTGCCTCTCGCCAACGGCCTTACGCTAGTGAGAATGCAGATCCGGAAACGGTCTAAGTCAGAATTTGAAACCTTTTTAAATTCTGAAGTTGTTCAAGTGGTTTTATTCCCCGTCTGGGATTTCATTCTGAATGGGGATCTATCTAGAAGCCAAACCTTCCCTGAATGACCTGAGCTTTTTAAAAAGCCGTCATTGCGAGCCGAAGGCGCGGCAATCCAGATGGAAGAGAAAAAAGTAGGGTGCTGTTTAATGGAATTAACCAGCACCTTTACTCCCGATTTAAAACCTCATTCCTGCCCGGTTTTTCTTAAGACCCGGCAGGAATGACCGCAGAAAAATTCACTGAATTTCTCTGCCGGTTTTTACAGAATTCGCAGCGGATGCACTGTCCGGGCGAAGGAGATACGAAGCGGAGATCCCGTTTCTCTCCATACCCTCCCGGCGGTCACCTGTCCCCTTGGTGGTCGCTGGTTTTTGTCGTAAGGGGCCTGAGGAAAATGGTATGCCTAACGTAATGATCCGCGAAAACGAAGGTGTGATGACCCTGTACGTTCCTAAGAGAGATCTGGAAGACACCATCACCTCCATCGAATTTGATTCAGAAGACGCCTGGGGCGGTGAGCTGACTCTGGGCGATGGCTCCAGCTTCATCATTGACAAGCTGCCGGCCAAACCGGATTTGCCGATCACCATCCGTGCCCGACGGGGCGCAGGTGAATAAGGATGTCTGCCGCCATCCTCACTGATGACATGGCGTTCCGCATCGGCATGGCCAGCCGTGCCTTGCCGGGCGTTGCGCTTGATCAGTGGATTGGCATTTTAATCCGTGCGGTGGGGCTGCCCCTGTCGCCGGAACGGGTGAAGAAACTGCGACTCAAGCGCTTACGCCAGAGTGGCGGTAAAGCCTTCGGCGACTTCACCGATGAGCAGCTGCGTGAGGCCCTGAGCCTGCTGCGCGGGCAGGGCATTGATCTCAGTATCACAGTGCCCGTGCCCAAGCCATACCGGCCGGGGGATATGCCCGGGTCCATCCGTGTGGCCTGCGCCAGCAACCGCGGCGACCGTATCGATGCGCCATTCGGTAACTGCAGCCGTTTTCTGATTTATCAGGTATCAGTCTCTGAAATCCGCTTAATCGAAAGCCGCGATGCCGCCACCGGTGGTAAGCCTGTTGAGCGTTATGCGCGCCGGGCAGAACAGATCAGTGACTGCCCGGTGTTGTGTGCACTCACTATTGGTGCCACAGCCGCCTCAAGCGTCGTGCGTGTGGGCATTCATCCACTCAAGCTGGGTGTACCCAAGCAGGCGGGTGAATACTTGTCTGGCCTGCAGGATGTCATGGCCGGCAGCCCACCACCCTGGCTGGATAACCTGATGCGTGGTTCTGACTCACTGACCCTGAACCAAGACCGGACTCCGCAACCCACTGCGGACAAAAACCTGAAGGAGAGCGCCTTATGATCAACCGTCATGACGTGTTAGCTATGTGTGATTTTATCGACCAGAAAGGCCTGGATGAGGCTGTACTGTCTGAGTTGCGTGCTCAGTATGAAGGCCGGCATTTCACCTGGTGTCTCGAAGACGACGTCTGCAGCCCGGTCCAGCCCTATCTGGAGCGTGAAACCTACAACGTGTATCTGGTGAATTCATCCGATCATTGTTCCACCCTGACCCGGGATGAGTCCGGAGCCTCAGGTGTGGTGTTTGCCGAGTGCCTGCCGGAGTAACGGATGAGTAAGGATACCGGGGTTCCGGATGAGAACGACCTGACGCCTATCGGCAACTGCCGCATGTGCAAATACCGCATGAACCTGCTGCTGGGTGGGCGCTGCACTCCGGGTGATATCTGTATTGCCGTTGACAGTGGGCGTCAGATTGACCGCTTTCTGAGGTTTAATCCGGAGCTGGCTCCGCAATATCTCAAGGATGGGTTCTGGGAGCGGCGTGCCATCGCTGTCCGTTATTCACCGCAGTCTGCGCTTTCAGCCATGATCCGTGATCCGGATGAAGCCGTACGCCGAGCCGTGGCCTATCGTTTACCGCGCGAAGAACTGCATGCTCTGATCAACGACCCCGACCGCGAAGTACGCATTACCGTCGCTGATCGCATTCCCGTTGAGCAACTGGAGCAGATGGCCGACGACGTCGATTATCTGGTACGTACCTACGTGGTCGCACGCCTGCCAACCGGTCGTCTGTTCCGTTTCATCCGCGATAAAGATCGCCAGGTACGCAAGCGCGTGGCCGAGCGCCTGCCGCCAGAAAGTCTGGTGCTGATGTCTCAGGACCCGGAGCCGGAAGTACGCCGCATCGTTGCCTCACGACTGGAAGGTGAAGACATTAAGTTAATGCTCACTGACCCGGACTGGACCGTGCGCCTTGAAGCCGCGATGAACGCCCCGTTAGAGGTTTTGCCTGCGCTACTGAATGACGAAGACAGTGAAGTGCGGGATGTGGCGGCCAGCCGCCTTAAGGACGAGGCTTGAGTCATGTCCCTGCTGATCCGCCAGTACGCGCCGCAGAATCACGAAGTTGAACGCTGGCTGGAGGATAACCCTCCTGGCCCGGTGGATGTCGACTGCATCGTCACCGTCAAGCTCAAAATCCTCGACGGCAAATGCAAAATGCCCGAGCACGAAAAAGTCGTGATGTCGGAGTTGTACGATGCTGTCCGCTTCCGTACCGGCCAGCACCTCGACATGAATCTGCGTCAGCTCATCCGCGAAGCAGACCGTATTCTTGAACGTCATGGCCAGCTCAGCGAAGGCCTGACCCTGCATATTTATGAGCTGCGTCTTATGGCTGAAAGCCGACTTGCACGGCCCGTCATGAAAGCGTTTAAAAAACACATCCGCGACACCGGCCTGCTGCCGAAGAAAGTCGCCAGCAGTGCCAGTAAAAACGAGGATGACGACGAATGACCATGCTGGTACGTGACCTGTTTGATGATGCACCGCTGGCAGGCCAGCTTGAAGTGTCTATGGCGACCGAGCGCTTGCTGCGTGAGCCGATTAATATATCTCAGGACTGGCAGCGTGCTGAACGTCTGCTGCATCAGGTGCGCGAAGAACTGCCCAAGGCCACCGAAGTCAAAATCGCCCTGTTTAAAATGTACGCCTACGCCTTCCGTACCGAAGAGTCGCTGGCACTGATACACGAAGCGCTGGCAGAAACGGCAACCGCCGGAGGCTTCAGCCCCGACTGGCGCAGCCTGTCACTGGCCGATATTAACTACCGTTATCCGCTGACGGGTGCTGCCCGATTATTTCTCTACACACTGAAAGCACTCGGGTTCGTCAGCATGCGCCACGGTGATCTGAAAACCGCCGGCGAAGCCCTGGATAAACTTGAAACACTCGACCCGGATGATCAGGTCGGCGGCAGCGTAGTCCGGCGGATTTATACCGGCCTCACCGAAGAGGAAGACAGTGATGAACTCTACTGACACAGAATACGAAGCCGTACCAGAACTCGGGCATGAAATCATCGATAAGGATCATGCTCACGCCGCTGAATTAATCGAAGCCCTGAGCCAAGCCGAAGGCGAAGAATTTACGCGTCTGTTCTGCGAACTGGACGACCACCTCAACGCCCACTTCAACCGCGAAAATACCCTGATGACGCTGTTCTCTTATCCGCAGATGGATGAACACAGAGCCGACCACACCCGCGTACTGGGCGATATGGCACGCTTCCGTCAACGCGCCGAGCAGGGCCGTATCCGCTTTGCCAAAGCCTACGTCACTGACCAGTTGCCCGGTTGGCTCGGACTGCACATCAGCACCATGGACGCCGCACTGGTACGTTACGTTTTAGACAAATCATGAACACCGAAGCCTCATTTTATTTAAAGCAGCTGGAGGG
>JBPEXS010000276.1:0-1951 GCA_052031325.1 Thalassolituus sp.
CTGTCGAGCATCTGGTTGTAGCTGGGTGGCATGGTCAGGGTAGCGAGGAAGCCCTGTCGCTCATCTTCGGCGAGTTGACCACCGGCATACAGCACTGGCATGCCTTTATCCCACTCATGCACATCGGCGATGAGTTGAGTGGCTGGGCGGCCTTTGCTGTCACCGATAATCACGGCAGAAATTTCATTGGTGTCTTCTACCTGCTGTTTCACTGTCTGCTGCCAGTCAGCGGTATCGGCGGTGACGACTTCTTCTCCGAGAAAATCCAGAATAACTTTCAGATCATGACGTCGGACTGCATCGTCATCTATCAGTAAGACTTTGATTTCTCTCCACATAACTGCCGTAGTTCCTTAATTTTTTGCAATATTGGATGGCTTACCTGCGCCATCTCTTTGACTTTCATCAATTCAGTTAAGTAGTAAAACCCGGATAAGTCAAACTTCTGACGTTAAAAAACTGAACAGACGAAAAGAGCTTATAGTGTCTGGGTTTATAACGCATAGTGTCGTCAAATGACAATAAAAAAAGCCTCCGGACGGAGGCTCTGAAGTGTGCTTTTTTTAGCTTTCGGTAGCGAACCGGTAGGATTCAGGCCGACACAAATCCGCCACGTGAATCACTGTGCTCGTTTGTCGGCGCACTGTGAACACTCTGCAGATATTCCTGACGGATACCGTCCCAGCCAGTTTTCACTTCCAGCATCAGGCCCATCACTTCGTCGATCATATCGGTGTCGTTTTTACTGGTCGCTTCGAGCAGTCGACGCACCATGTAGTCGTACAGGCGATCCAGGTTACCGGACAACTCGCCGCCTCTGCTATGATCCAGACTGCTCTGCAAGGTCTGAATAATTTCGTTCACGCGCCCCAGAAGACGTGCTTTTTCCTGCATATCAGAGCGCTGTATTGCACCTTTGGCCTGAGCCATGCGCGTCAGTGCTGCTTCCATCAACAGTTGAATCAGTCGATGCGGATCAGCCTCCAGTACTTCGGAGGTCACATTCACTTTCTGATACTGCTTTGCCCCGGATTCATACATTCTTCAATCTCCTGACTACCGGATAAACGTCATGTGTCTTCTCTGTTGACGGCCTGAGAAACGATTTCTTTAACAATTTTCTGCGTAACAATTTGTATCCTCGTTGTATCCACGTTGTATCCGCGAGCGGCAGACAAGCGGCAAAGCCTTGCCTCCGCCGTTGGCCGTCTTTTCCATCTAACGTGCAAACTTTCAGATTTTTCTATACTTTTCAGTCACTTAAAAGTTGGCACACTAGCTGCTGAGTCAGGGTGACGCTCAAAAAATGCTCAGCCGCAGAGGTGCCGGATATGGCTAACCCACTGACTCAAGCAAAAACATTACACCGCACAGACCGCGATCAGGATCACCGCAGTCTGCTCGAGGCCGCCAGTCGCTGTTACAGCGATGCGGTTCGTCGTAATAATCCAGGCCTGCTGGAGAAATCCGCTCTGCTGGCGTTTCAGGCGTGGCAGGCCAATGAAACTTACATTCCGGGTATCAACCTGCTGGCACGTATTGCGACCCATCGGCAGCGCTATGACGAAGCCGGTCACTGGATTGATACCGGCCTGTCGCTGAAACCGGAAAGCACCAGCTTACTGTACAGCGCCGGTCATCTGGCACTGGCCAATAATGATCTGTCACTGGCTGAGATGTACTTTGAAAAGGCGAGCCAGATATCGCGGGTCAACACCAAAGCGCCGGTGTATCTGGCCCATGTGAAGTTGCTGAAGGGCGATTATCTGGGTGCCTTCCAGCTCTACCGGGAACTGGCAAAAACCAAAGCCAATGATCCTCAGATCCGCAGCAAACTGTTTGAAGCAGCGTTTAATGTCAGTGCGGATTTTTATTCAGCCGAACTGGAAGCCGAGCTGATCCGCTGGTTCAGCTTTGAGAATGTGGACTACAGCCTGCTGCGCCCTCTGGC
>JBPEXS010000277.1:0-16273 GCA_052031325.1 Thalassolituus sp.
TTTATTATGGGCCTGATTATTTTCTCATTAATTGGCGCGTCGGTACTTTTACCAGTATTTGGACTGGTAGTTCTGAAAATGCTGCCGTTCGATAATAAATCGGAATTTCAGGTTATTGTGGATATGCCAACTGGTACCCCGGTTGAACGCACTGCCGCTGTGCTGCAGGAGCTGGGACTGTATCTGGCCACCGTACCTGAAGTGAAGGATTATCAGGCTTACGCCGGTACCGCAGCGCCGATCAATTTTAACGGTCTGGTGCGTCAGTATTATCTGCGCAGTGGCGGAGATGTTGGCGATATTCAGGTGAACCTGCTGGATAAGCATCATCGTGATGAGCAGAGCCATGATATTGCCACCCGCGTGCGCCCTGCCCTACAGGAAATCGGTGCCCGCTTTAATGCCAACGTCAAAGTAGTGGAAGTGCCACCAGGGCCTCCGGTGATGGCACCGATCGTTGCTGAGATTTATGGCCCGGATGCAGCCGGTCGTCGCCAGATTGCCGAGCAATTGCAGACCATCTTCCACAACACCGACAATCTCGTAGATATCGACGAAAGTGCGATTGATGATGCGCCGCGTAAGCTGCTGCTGGTCGACCGCCGCAAAGCGCTGACCTTAGGCGTTACCCAGGACAGCATCGTCAACACACTGAGCGCCGGTCTGTCCGGTCAGGATGTCACCTACCTGCGTGATCACAGCCGTTTCCCGGTAGCGATCAATGTGCGTATGAACCCGCAGCTGCAGGGTGACCTGGATGCACTGTTACAGCTGCAGGTGCGCAGCAACAGCGGTGAACTGATTCGCCTCAGCGAGCTGATGCAGTTCAGCGATACCGTAGTGGAACAGCCGATTTATCACAAAGATCTGCTGCCGGTGAATTTCGTGGTGGCTGACATGGCCGGTGACCTCGACAGCCCGCTGTATGGCATGTTCAAGACCCGCTCTTCACTGAGCAGTATTGATACACCAGACAGTATGCCAGTGACGGAATATTTTATTTCACAACCGGATGACCAGTACCGTGGCTATTCCATTAAATGGGATGGTGAATGGCAGATCACCTATGAGACCTTCCGCGATATGGGCCTGGCCTATGGCGTGGGTCTGATCCTGATTTATCTCTTGGTGGTAGCCCAGTTTGGTTCGTATCTGACACCGGTGATTATTATGGCGCCGATTCCATTAACCGTGATTGGTGTGATGCCGGGTCATGCACTGTTGGGTGCTCAGTTCACCGCCACCAGCATGATCGGTATGATCGCGCTGGCCGGTATTATCGTGCGTAACTCCATCCTGCTGGTTGATTTTATTAACCTGCAGGTCGCTGAGGGAATGAAGTACGAACGCGCAATTGTGCAGAGTGCCATTACCCGGGCGCAGCCAATTATTCTAACGGGTCTGGCGGCCATGATCGGTGCCTTCTTTATTCTCGATGATCCGATTTTTAATGGCCTGGCCATTTCTCTGATCTTCGGAATATTGGTTTCGACCGCGCTGACTCTGGTGGTTATTCCGACGCTGTATTATGTCGCGTATCGCCGGAAATATTCGGAGCAGAAATAAGGCTCTGTTGTTTTCAGCCTGACCTGGAAAACCCCGCAATGCGGGGTTTTTTATTGTTGGTTTATTCTTTTCACACGTATCTGTGTAAATGACTGACGGTTAACCAATGTTGTTAAGGCTGGACTGCCGCGTCGCTACGCTCCTCGCAGTGACAGTGTTTCTCAGGTTTCCTGCTTCCTACAGAAATAAAAAAAGCCCGATGCATACGGGGGATTGATGCACCGGGCTATAAACTGAAAAAATTATTTATTGGTCAGAGACTTTCCAGAAAAGCGGTTCCTGTTTCTGCGTAATAAAACGTACCCTGAATATTCAGAGCAATTCTGAGTGACTGAATCTCAGAGTAAGGCACTGACAGATCCAGAATGGCTTCAGCAATACCCTGTGGTGCTTTGAAATCCAGTTGTTGCAGGGATTCTTCCGCTGCGCCGAGTAGCTCCAGGCGGCTGACCTGAACCAGTTGATTGGACAGCAATTTCAGCTGGCCGTTGTCCTGAGGCTCCAGCATCACTTTCACGTCACCGTTCACCAATTCGCAATAACCGCTGTCGTAACGGCAATTAGGTTTGGCGATCAGTTCAAAGGTCTGTCCCGGCTGTGCCGCGACCGGTGGTGGAGCCACCAGCTTATCCACAGCGAACCAGGCAATAATCGCCAGGATCGGTGCAACGATCAGAGCGATAACAAAATGACGGTTGGTTAATATCGACATAACGGTTGTGGCGGGAGGTTACCCTCCCGCGCTCCTGTTCTCAGTGATCGACGGCTTTACCGGCACCAATCGGTACACGGATGGATTCCACCAGCTCCTGTACGTCTTCTGGTGGCGCTTTGGTCATGCTGGATACCAGATAAGCAACACCGAAGTTCACTACGGCACCCACTGCACCGAAGGCATTTGGCTCAATACCGAGGAACCAGTTCTGAGGCAGGTCACCCAGGAAGGCCGTATCAGCCACAAACATGATGCCTTTGTGCTGGAACACGTAGAGCAGTGTCACAGTGATACCTGAGAGCATACCGGCAATCGCCCCTTCTTTATTAACGCGGGTACTGAAGATACCCATCATCAAGGCCGGGAAGATCGACGACGCGGCAAGTCCGAACGCCAGGGCCACCGTCCCCGCAGCAAAGTCGGGCGGATTAAAGCCGAGATAACCCGCCACACTGATGGCACCGGCCATCGCCAGACGACTGGCCATGAGTTCGCTCTTCTCGGAAATATCGGGTTTGATCACACCTTTGAGCAGATCGTGCGATATCGCCGAGGCAATCGCCAGTAGCAGACCCGCCGCCGTCGACAGCGCCGCTGCCAGACCACCCGCTGCAACCAGAGCAATCACCCAGTTAGGCAGCTGCGCGATTTCAGGGTTAGCCAGTACCATGATGTCGCGGTCTACTTTCACCATCTCATTGGTTTCAGCGTTGGAGGTGTACTGAATCAGGCCATCACCGTTTTTGTCTTCGTAGCCCAGCAGACCTGTGGTCTCCCACTTTTTAAACCACGAAGGACGATCTTCATAGGCAAGATATTCACCCGGTGCTGGTTCCAGAGTCGTCATCAGGTTCATACGGGCCATTGCTGATACTGCAGGTGCAGTGGTGTACAGCAGCGCGATGAACAGCAGAGCGTAACCGGCTGAAGTACGGGCATCTTTCACTTTTGGTACGGTGAAGAAACGGATGATCACGTGTGGCAGACCGGCGGTACCAATCATCAGCGACAGGGTGTACACAAACATATTCAGCGTACTCAGTCGTGCGCTGGTGGTGTATTCCGCAAAGCCGAGTTCCGTTACTGTCTGGTCGAGTTTATCCAGCAGGTAGGTTTCGGTGCCTGTCATCATGGAGCCCAGACCCAGCTGTGGAATCGGGTTACCGGTAAGATTCAGAGAGATAAAAATCGCCGGAATGGTGTAGGCCACAATCAGAATGCAGTACTGAGCAATCTGGGTGTAGGTGATGCCTTTCATGCCGCCCATGACCGCGTAGACGAAGACAATACCCATACCTGCCATCAGGCCAGTGTTGTAATCCACTTCCAGGAAGCGCGAGAAGGCCACGCCAACCCCCTTCATCTGACCGATTACGTAGGTCACAGATGCGATGATCAGACACACAACAGCCACCACGCGGGCGGTTTTGGAGTAGAAACGGTCACCGATGAATTCCGGCACCGTGAACTTACCGTATTTACGCAGGTAAGGCGCCAGCAGCAGTGCCAGCAGTACGTAACCACCGGTCCAGCCCATCAGGAAGATGGAGCCGCCATAACCCATAAAGGCAATGAGACCAGCCATACTGATAAAGGATGCCGCTGACATCCAGTCTGCAGCGGTGGCCATACCGTTGGCTACCGGATTTACGCCACCACCGGCAACGTAGAATTCACTGGTAGACCCGGCGCGGGCCCAGATTGCAATGCCGATGTAGACCATAAAGGTCATACTGACGACGATAAACGTGAGGGTCTGAAGTTCCATAAGCTACTCCTTATTATTCTTCTTCTACCTGATACTTATGATCCAGCTTCGCCATCTGGTGAGAGTAGACGTAGATGAGAACCACAAAGGTGTAAATTGAACCTTGCTGGGCAAACCAGAAGCCGAGTTTATAGCCACCAATCTGGATGGTATTCAGGACATCGACGAGGATAATTCCGAAGCCGAATGACACCACAAACCATACGGTCAGCAGAATCCAGATAAGCCTAAGGTTCTCCTTCCAGTACGCGTGTGCCATTTCTTTATTGTTAGACATAGTCCGCCTCCTTATCAGCAGATACTCTGTTTAATTGACCGCGCTTATTGATCAGGAATGTCCGTTTATGACGGCGGCCGGGTCAGGGTCGGAATGAATGACCGCGACTGCACTCCTGGCCTATTCTCCTAAGCTATCAGCGTAGACTAAGAATGACTGCTCGACTTTGGTCTAACTCTCGACCATAGTCGAATAAAGAAGGGTTTTAAGAACCGATAAGAAACACGTCCTAAAGCCGCAAAAATCACTAAGAAAAACAGTTTATAAACAATTATAAAAACGATTTTTTAAAACCCATTAAAAGGTTGATACAGTACGTGAGGCATCAGTAAAAAGTGGCGGGTTTTCGGGAAATACCGGCTTCGTCTGTTTTTTACACCTGTCTGGTTAATGGCGGGGAAATCACTTGCAACGAACGTACATAAAAATAACAGCCGCGGGATCTCATACTCTATGCCCATAAACCTGCCAGACACTCTACCCGCGAACCTGCCTGCGAATCTTCCGGTCGTCATCATTCTGATGCTGTATCTGATCCTGCTGTACCGCATCGCCAGAGCAGCAGACCGGCACCAGTCGGTGCTGAACCGGGTGGTAAAAAGCCCGCTGGTATACAGCCTGGCGCTGGGGGTGTTCTGTACCTCATGGACGTTTTATGGACTCGCGGGCTCTGCGGCGGCCAACGGCTGGCTGTTTATGCCAATCCTGCTTGGTCCGGTGCTGTTGTTTCTGTTTGGTCAACCTTTATTGCGACGCATCGCCTACCTGTGCCGCCAGGAAAACACCCGCAGCATCGCTGATTTTCTTGCCGCCCGTTACGGCAAACGCCAGGGCGTCGCCAGTACAGTGACTCTGATCATGGTCTGTGCGACCGTGCCCTATATTGCCCTGCAGATGAAAGCCATCTCTGACACCATGCTGCTGCTGTTGCCCGACAGCAACGTCAGTCAGCAACAGCTGAGCATGCTGATTACGACCGTACTGATTACGCTGGTAATTTTCTTCGACAACCGCAGGCTGGAAGGCGGTGGTTATCACGCTGGCCTGATGAGCGCCGTCGCCTTCGAGTCACTGATGAAGCTGATTGCCCTGGTTGCCATTGCGGTTCTGGCGATAGCCCTGATCAATCAGGACAGCCTGCGCCTGCTGGATGCACACCAGGCACTGCAATCCTTTATGGCACCCGAACTCAACTACCGCTTTGTACTGGAAACCCTGATTTCTGCAGCGGCGGTGCTGTGCCTGCCGCGCATGTTCCATGTCACCTTTGTGGAGCTGATATCCCAACGCTATCTGCGTATTGCCGGGTACGTATTTCCGGTATACCTGGTCATCACTGGTCTCTGCATTCTGCTGATCAGTCTTGCCGGTACTGTGATGTTTGCTGGGCAGGACATTGCTGCTGAAACCTATGTCATGATGCTGCCGATCAGTCAGGGGAATGACTGGCTGACCCTGCTGGCCTTTATTGGCGGGGTCTCTGCGGCAACGGCCATGATCATCGTCGCCTGTATCACGCTCAGCTATATGCTGAGTAATGATGTCGTGATGCCTTACCTGATGCACCGCAAGCGCCACCAGCCGGTACCTGCGCCGGATTACTCCGGAGCCATGATCAACAGCCGCCGGGCAACCGTTGTTTTAGTTCTGGTAATGTCGGCCATTTATCATCTGATACTGGCCAACGACGTCCGTCTCACCGACATTGGCCTGGTGGCCTTTACACTGGCTATTCAGGTATGTCCGCCTTTGCTGTTTGGACTGTACAGCGCCCGTGGCAACGCTCCTGCTGTCTACGCCAGCCTGATCGCCGGTTGCAGCATCTGGTTTATTACATTGATGCTGCCCCTGCTGATTCAGGCCGGTATGTGGTCTCCGGGCATCGCGGAACAAGGCATTGCCGGTATTGCCTGGCTGCGCCCTACCTATCTTTTTAATCTGAGTTTTGCCGATGATTTCAGTCGTGCGGTCACACTCAGCCTGTTAGCGAACATCGCGGCTTACTGGATTTTTTCGGGTGCCGGGAAATCCAGCCTGTCGGACAGGATTCAGGCCAAAGCTTTTCTCAACCTGGCCCGCGCGCGACCGTCGCGCCGTAAACGTACCTATCTGATCGCAGATCTGCAGGCTTTGCTGGTGAGTTTTCTCGGTGAAAGCAGCACCCGGCAGCTGATTTACCGGCACAGCACGCCTTCTGACAGCACGGCTTCCGGTGAGCTGATTGACGCCGCCGAACATGCCCTGGCCGGCGTGGTTGGGGTGACCTCCGCCATCCGCCTGCTTGAGACCCTGGATAAACAACACCAGCTCGACGTTGAGGATGTGGTCAATATCTTCGAAGAGAGTACCCGTGCCTTCCGCTTTAATCAGGACATGATTGTGGCTGCGTTTGAGAGCATGTCATCGGCCATCAGTGTGATGGACAACGACTTCCGCCTGGTCAGCTGGAATGCCAATTACGAAAATATGTTCCGCTACCCGGATGGCGTACTGAAAGTCGGCATTCCGGTTGCTGACCTGGTGCACTTTAATGCCGAGCGCGGCCTGCTGGGCCCTGGGAGCGCCGAAGAACTCGTTGAAAAACGCATGGAACACCTGCGTTCAGGCAGTCCTTACCGGGTGGTACGTAACCAGGGTGACCGGGTGATCGAGATTAAAGGTAACCCCTTACCCGGCGGTGGGTATGTCACCACCTACGATGACATCAGTGAGTTCATTGATGCGCAGGAGCGGCTGGAAAAAACCCGTCTGTATCTGGAGCAGCGGGTAAAGGAGCGGACCAACGAGCTGGAGCGCGCGCAGCAGCTTGCGGAAGAGGCCAACCAGAGTAAATCACGTTTTATTGCCCATGCCAGCCACGACATTCTGCAACCACTGAATGCCGCCAACCTGTACGCCAGCCTGTTGCTGGATCAGGCCCGCAGAACCGGTGCTGAAAATACCGACATCATCGCCAACCTCAACAGTGCGATTCAGTCGAGCGAGCATATCATCGGCACCTTTCTGGAGATCTCAAAACTGGATACCGGTGCCATGCGCACCGAATGTAAGAACATTCCACTTGAGAGCCTGCTGGAGCCACTGGTGAGCGAGTTCCGGGTGCAGGCTCATGACAATACAGAAATCCGCTACGTGCCGACCTCTGCCGTGGTCTACAGTGACCCGCGTTATCTGCGCCGCATTATTCAGAACTTTCTTTCGAATGCGGTGAAATACACCCAGGGTGGCAAGATTCTGCTGGGCTGTCGCCATCGCCCTGACCGCCTTCTTGAGATCTGCGTATTAGATACGGGTCCCGGAATTCCGGAGGCGGATATCGAGCATATTTTTGATGATTTCTTCCGCTCCTCTCAACAGCAGAAAGTCACCGGGATTGGGCTTGGGCTGGCCGTTGCCAAACGCTTTGCCGAGTTGTTAGGCCACCAGATCCAGTGTCAGAGTGAGCCCGGTAAAGGCAGTATGTTTTCGCTACTGGTGCCCCTTGGCCAGCGCCAGACCAGTGCACATAAGGTTTCCACCGCAGAAAGCAGCCCATTATCCGATAACCTCACCGGCCGACGGATTTTCTGTGTCGATGACGATGAACGTAACCTGCAGGCACTGAAAGCGGTACTGAGTGACTGGGGGTGTGAATTTGAGAGTGCGCCGGGTGCCGCTGCTGCGATTGAGTCTGCCCGCACAGAAGGCGCCCTGCCACCGGATCTTCTGGTCGTAGACTGGCACCTTGAGAACGGTAATAACGGTGTCGAGCTGACCCGGGAGCTACGCAGAATCTGGCAAAAAGAAGTGCCGGGCTGTCTGGTATCTGCCGCCCCTGAGCCTGACTTTAAAATGCAGGCTGCAGCTAATCGAATGGCATTTCTGCGCAAGCCGATTAAGCCAGCGCGCCTCAGAGCCCTGTTGGAACAGTTGGCCAAAAAGGCTGAAGTGAAGGGCTGAGCTGAAAGCTTGACCAGAGAGACAGACCTGGAGCGCCAGCTTTCTTCAGGTGTGTTCTTCATCCGGGTTGAGAGCCAGCTTGTTCATTTCAAGAATTGCCTGGACCCGGTTAGAGACGTTCAGCTTGCGGAATATCGCCGTAATGTGTGCTTTGACGGTGGCTTCTGTCACACCGATTTCATAGCCGATCTGCTTGTTCAGCCAGCCTTCTTTCAGCAGGCAAAGTACTTTGTACTGCTGTGGAGTCAGAGAGGCGATTTTCGCCGCAAGATCTTTTTCTTCATCACTGATGGGCCTGAGTGCCGCTTTAAAGCGCTCTTCTACCCAGATTTTGCCATCCAGTACCGAGGCTATCGCTGCGGACATCTGCTCAGGGCTGAGTGACTTGCTGATGTAACCCAGGGCACCATGACCCAGTGCACGATTGACTGTGGCCTGCTCTTCATTTCCAGACACGATCACGACCGGCAGGCCCGGAAAGCGCTCCCGGATGGTCACAAGGCCAAACAGATCCATGCTGCCGGGCATATTGAGATCAAGCAGCAGCAGATCGACGTCATCGAGATTTTCGAGGTCGTGCAGTGTCGTCTCCAGTGTCTGAGACTGGCCGATGTCGGAATCCGGGTAGTGTTGTGAGATCACCTGAACCAGGGCAGTCCGGAACAACGGGTGATCATCTGCAATATGAAACTGGTACATAGTCTTAAGTATAGTTTTTATTCTTAAGAGCATTAGGACGTGTATTTACGAAATAATCAAATTCTCTTTCAGAAAAGAAATTTCATAATAAAGAATGAAGTAAAACTAACGGCAAGAATAAATGACCCGACGTTTCTGGCCTGGGGATGAAATGTAGGCAGGTGGCCTGATGGCCACCCTTCATGAAACCAACCCTGACATCAGCGATTAAGTCGCCCTTCAATCAGGTTATCAACCACCGCCGGATCAGCGAGCGTAGAGGTGTCGCCGAGGTTATCCAGCTCGTTACTGGCAATCTTGCGTAGAATACGACGCATGATCTTACCCGAGCGGGTTTTCGGCAGATCTTTGGCCCATTGAATTTTATCCGGTGAGGCCACAGGGCCAAGCACATCGCGGATCATATCCCGTAGTGATTCCGTCAACGCTTCATCCGGTTCTGTACCCGCGACAGGTGCTGCATAGATGTAGATTCCTTCGCCTTTGATGTCGTGTGGATAACCTACAACGGCCGCCTCAGTAACCAGCGGATGCTGTACTGCCGCACTTTCAATCTCAGCAGTACCCAGACGATGACCTGAGACATTGAGTACGTCATCCACGCGACCGGTAATCCAGTAGTCACCGTCTTCATCACGACGGGCACCGTCACCGGTGAAATATTTACCCGGATACGTGGAAAAATAGGTCTCAACAAAGCGTTGGTGATCGCCCCAGATGGTCCTGCCCTGCCCTGGCCAGGAGTCTGTCATCACCAGATGACCGGATGCGGCTCCCTCAAGTACCGTACCATCGTTATCCACCAGCTGCGGGCTTACACCCGTGAATGGCTTGCCGGCTGAGCCCGGTTTGGGCCCTTTCGACTGATCCAGCGGCAGAATCATCTGGCCGCCGGTTTCCGTCTGCCACCAGGTATCCAGCACGTCCACATGGCCATTACCAAAGTCGTTGCGGAACCAGTCCCAGACGCCGGGGTTGATCGGCTCACCGGCTGAGCCCAGCAGACGTAATGAAGAGCGTTCTGATGTGTTAAGGGCCTCTGCCTTATCCGCCATCAACAAACGAATGGCTGTTGGTGCGGTGTAAAAGATACTGACGTTATGACGATCGATGATTTCGCCAAAACGCCCAAGGTCGGGGTAGTTGGGTACACCTTCGTACATCACTGTTGTGGCACCGGCCGCTAACGGACCGTACACCACGTAAGAGTGCCCGGTAATCCAGCCAATGTCCGCCGCACACCAGTACACTTCATCATCCGTTGGTGCAAAAGCATGGCGGAATGTGGTGTCGGTATAACAGAGGTAACCGGCCGAAGCATGCTGAACACCTTTCGGTTTACCGGTAGAGCCTGAGGTATAGAGAATAAAGAGTGGGTGTTCTGCCGGGAATGCCTGAGCCACATGGTGTTCAGGCTGACGATCGACCAGCTCACGATAATCGCGATCGGTATCACGCTCTTCGAATTCAACGTCCGGGTCAGTCGGGTGACGCACAACAATCACATCCTTGACCTGTTTTTTACTGTCCAGTTCGAGCGCATCATCGACAATATTTTTCAGACCGATACGTTTGGTGCCACGACGCGCATGGGTCGCCGTAATAATGACTTTAGAACCACTGTCTTCAATACGGTCAGCCAGTGCCTTTGCCGAAAAACCGCCGAATACCACGGAATGAATGGCACCCAGACGCGCGCAAGCCAGCATGGCGTAGGCCGCTTCAGGAATCATCGGCATATAAATAATAACGCGGTCACCTTCTTTAACACCCAGTTCGGTCAGAGCATTGGCCAGGCGACTGACTTCTTCGTACAGCATCTGATAAGAGATATGCTGTGCGACCTCCATATCCTGACTTTGCCAGATTAATGCCGTCTTATCTTTTTTCTCCGGCAGGTGACGGTCAATACAGTTTTCCGCCACATTTAACATGCCATCTTCAAACCAGCGGATGTGCAAATCATCAGCATCAAAAGATACGTCTTTTAACTTAGAAAAAGGCCTACGCCAGTTAAGAGATTTTGCTTGCATGCGCCAGAAAAGATCGCTTCCGGACCCTTTTTTTTCAGAAGAAGATGGATGAAAGCTCTGACTGGTATGACTGGGAGTAATGTGCATGATGCCTCCGGGGAAGACCTGAAAATATCTACTGAACACATTGCGGGGTTGGCGCAAATTATTCTATTCGACACTGGTCGAATACCGACCATAGTCTATATTCGACTAATGGCTAGCAGCCATGGACGGTAAGAACGGCTTATCGTGTTTTTTGTAGCACTCAAAAACGGAGGGTGGCTCACGATGCAACAACATAAAAATAACCTCGTATACACAACACTAATGGCCGGTATTCTTGCTGCAGGTAATGCACATGCAGTCGAGCTCGGTAACTTCAACGGCACGGATGTCTCAGTGAAGGGATACGTCAAATTCAATGCCATGATGTCGAACTACAGTGATGGCAGTCTTGCAGCAGGCAATGTCGGTCGTGACTTTTATATACCTTCGCTGACCCCCGTTGGTGGTGAAAGTGAAAACACCTATGTCGATATGCATGCTAAGGAAACCCGCCTGGGCGTCGCGACGAAAACCGATGCCGACGGGCATATGCTGAAAACCTACATTGAAATGGACTTCAGTGTGACCTCCGGTGGGGATGAACGGATTTCCAACTCTTATTCACCGCGCATGCGTCATGCCTTCCTGAGTTATGACAACTGGCTGTTTGGCCAGACCTGGTCGACCTTTATGAACGTTGGAACGCTGCCAGAAACTCTGGACTTTATCGGTAACACCGACGGTGCAGTATTTGTACGTCAGGCCCAGGTTCGTTATACCAATGGTCCGATACAGGTAGCGCTGGAAAACCCTGAGACCACCGTCACCGTTTATGACGGTACTTCTGCTTCCCGTGTTGTCACCGATGATAACTCCATGCCCGATATTGTCGTTCGTTACGATATGAAGAGTGGTGACATGTCACTCACAGCGGCCGGTATTCTGCGCCAGCTGGCCTACAACGACGGAGCAGGCTTTGATGAGACCGCGATGGCTTACGGTGTCAGCCTGTCAGGTGTCTATAAAATCGGTAAAGATGACCTGAAGGTCATGGTGAACGCTGGTGATGGCCTTGGCCGCTACGTCGCTCTGAACGCATTTAATGATGCTGTTATCAACGCCGATGGCGAGCTCGAAGGTATCAGTGCCTTTACTTACTCTGTGGCCTTCCGCCACTGGTGGAGTGAGCAATGGCGCTCAAGTGTGGTTTATGCAGGCCTGAGCGTGGATAACGACACTGACCTGACCGGTATGGGTGTCACCAGTTCCACCAACAGCACCCGCGTTAACCTGCTGTATAGCCCAACCAAAGCGCTGACACTGGGTGGCGAACTGGCCATGGCAAACCGCGAAATTGAAAGCGGTGCCGACGGTTCTATGACCCGCGCTCAGTTCACTGCCAAGCTTGGGTTCTGATGAGTCAGGCTTGAATAAAAATTTAAGCCTACAAAAGAGAAGCCCCCGAATGGGGGCTTTTTTAGTTACCTACTAAAACCGTCGATAAGCACGAGGCTGTCTCATTACCACCAACAATGAAAGCATTAGCAGGTACAGTGGATGGACCGCGCCACCACCACCTCCCGATGAACCAGAAGTAACGTCGGTATCATCCAGGCGTTCGATCGTGACACTTTCAATGACTGGCTCTACCTCACCGACGTACCCGTAATAAACTACTCCAACACCTTTGAGATGTGTCTGGACATAGCCATCATAAACCAGAGTCACATATTCGTAGTCAGTACCATTCCATGTGGTAGTTCCGTACTCACTGAATGTAAGTCGCTCTACAGCATCTGTTGATTCACTGGTCCCTTTTACGCTCACCGAATAATTGTAGGTATTGGTTTTATTCAGCCCCATACGTTTCGGTACTTCAATATACCCATCCAGCTGATACGTCACATAAGAACCTGAATAGTTATCAGCAACATAAGTTTCTGTCAGCTTAATTCCATCTGCAGTTGCTTTATAAATCACATAATCAAAATTGGTGCTGTTCCTGAGAATGTATTCATTTTTATTTGCGGTCGGATCAATGGTCAGTGTGCTACCATCAACTGCTAGATAATCAATTTTTCCCAGTGGAAAATACTCCAGAAGGTCGACCGTTAGTCTCTCGGTAAAGCTTTCAGGATCAGTACCGGCCAGTATTTCCTGAGCATTGGTCATGCCATCATTATCGAGATCAGCAGCGCCATCAGTTGGGTCATCGGCATCAAGAAAATCATATTGTGCCTCTATATCATCAGGCACCCGGTCGCCATCTTTATCTTCATCGCAGGCATCACCGTACAAGTCAAAATCCAGATTGGTTTGTGAAGGGTTATAAAGATCCTGACAGTTATCATAGCTGGCAGGGACAGCATCCTGATCTGGATCTGAATTCTCACCCTCACAGAGATTGCCGATACCATCACCATCGTCATCTTCCTGTTCTGGATTGTAGGTTCCCGGGCAGTTATCGGCTGTGCCAATAATTTCATCATCGTCATAATCCTGGCCAAACACCAGGTCATCCAGATAATAGCGACTGGAACCTTCTGAATATGATTCAACAGGGGTTACACGAAACTCTATCGTCTGCAGGCCAGCCTCTACCTCAAAGGTGTACCACTCCCAATCATCAGATGATCTCCAGCTAACATAACCAATATTTTCATCATCTATCAGAACAGTCAGGTCGTACTCAGGATAATTCTTTTCAGCACTGTACCTGAACATCATATAACCCGAGATGAAATTCCCGGTTAGATAAACAGATGAAGTCTGATCTTCTCCTAACGACTGACTGGACATGATGCCGTATGTACCATTCCTGCCCTGATCTGTGAGTCGCCATATCTGCCCACCCTGTGAATAAAGAAGGCCCATATCTTCATCGTTAAAGTTCTCTTCAAAACCCCATAGAAGTGGTGGTACAGAGCTTTCGTCACTAAGATCACTGCCGGTACGATATTCCGCCAGATTGCTGTAACCATCATTATCCAGATCACCACCAGCATCCGAAGCATCCAGTGGGTTCAGACCATATTCAGACTCAACGTCATCCGGAATAAAATCGTTATCATCATCGTCATCACACACGTCGCCGTTTGAGTCGGAGTCCGTATCCAGCTGATCCGTGTTGGCATCAAATGGGCAGTTATCGATCAGATCTTCAGTAGCATCACCATCCTGGTCACCGTTCAGTTTTAACCGGGTAAATACGAGTTCACCTTCCGGATCGCTGACGACTGTCAGCTCATCACCATAGACGAACGTTCGGACCGGAATACTGCTGTTAATGGTTCTTTCAGCAAGCAGCTCGTAGTTGTTTTTCCAGACCTGCAGGCTGATATCATCGTCTTTAATGGTGACAAGCCGGCCATCCCCCCACACCGCATCAGTGATGTCATTCGCCAGGTTATTCACAATTTCAAGTTCTGATGTCGGGTCGAGAACCTGTCCAGCACCATTCAGAAGAAACTGATTATTATCAATCATAATCAGTGGCGCACGAGCTTCCATGGGGTCGCCATGATATTGGGAATCACCATCTGCCCCAAAGGTACCGGTACTGACATTAATATCCGTCCACTCAATATCACCAGGAGATAGACCGTCTCTGAAATAAAACAGTCGACTTTGTGCGGGGTTCCACAAGTTGGTCTTACTGTGAGGTCGATCATCTGACTGGCTGACCAGATTACCAGCAGCATCGAAAAGGTACTGAGGACTGGATGAGCCTGATGATTCCACCGCGAACAGATAGTCATCAAAAGCCAACAAGCCGTGGACACCATAAGCCAGGGAGTTGATCTGCTGCTCCTGAGGGTTTTCAGCAGAAACGTCAAAATAAGTGATCTTACCGCTGTCATAACCTACATAGAGACGTTCGTGGCTTTCTGAATAACTCAACCTTTCCGGTATCGTGTTCAGTACCAGTGAAGTAAGGTACTCCTCCTCCAGCATATCCCAGCGGAAAATATTCAGAGTTTCCAGATCAAATAGATAAAGTACCTGACCACCATTCTGCTCGTAAATCTCAGGCGTAAACGGATGCTCTTCCGGGTCAACCGGATCGCCTGGTTCTGGCAACTCAAAACCAGAAATATCATGCTTGGTTACGTTCAGACTACTGGAGCCAGACTCCATAAAAGTGAATACAGAATCACTGTGTTCCGCGATAAACTCTGCCGCCTGAATATTACTGATACGCCCTTGTTCAATAAGATTCTGATCGAAAAGAATTAACTGTCCATCACGCAGGATAATGGGGTTGTCATCTTTAAAGGTCATGGCCTGGAGTTCGCCAAACAGACTGCCTGCGTATTCCAGATTCGACGTAAAGTAGACAATACCCTGATCGTCGTAAATCTTATTTTCCGAGCCATTCAGGAACAGAGTTTCTGCAGATGGATAATCTCCATGGTATGGAGAGTCGTCATCCAGGGTCGTTGTACCATCGGTATTGATTGTAACTTTGTGAATATCAGAAGGACTGACTCCGGTAGTTCTATAAAAATAAGCTCCACTTTCATCAGAGCCAATATAGGACGAGCCTGAATAGTGAGATTCAAACGTCTCAACAAAAGTTAAATCGGTTTTATCGATCGACAGGACATCTTTATTTTCTCCCGCCGCAAACAGATAATCGCCCACATCCGTCAATCCAACCACTTTAGTACCCGCATCACGAACGAGGGTGCTTGACCCGCCAGACAGGCTCATTTGCCTGATTTCTCTGTTCAGCCCGATGTAGATATGGGAATCATCAACCTCAATAGCTGACGGCGTCGACGTCAGCGAAATTTCACTGAGAAACCGCTCTTGAGTCAGGTCGTATCTGACGATCTTGTTCGGCGCTGAATAAAGCGCATACACAATCTCATCCTGCTCTTTGATATCAACCAAAGCTGCATGAAGAGGAAAAATGAAAAAAGAGGATGCTAAAGCGCTCAGGAAAGTAAGCGAGTTCCTGAAGATAGGAGCCAGAGGCATAAAACGTCCTGTAGATAGTCCATTGGTCATCTAACGATGTTAACCCATTCATGACCAGACCAATACCCTGAATGACTGTTCACTTTCCACTGTTGACAGTGAAAGTATGAAGCTCAAGACAGAGTCATATACACCTGACATGGCGAATCTTCCTAAAGCGTATAGAAGGTGTAACACTCTGGGCGCTACAATGACGTTCTAAAGATCTGATTTGTAAGGAAACTCGTTGCATGAGTACACATGAAAGAGCCGGCCAGAAAGCACTG
>JBPEXS010000278.1:0-1224 GCA_052031325.1 Thalassolituus sp.
AACCGTCTGGAAAAATCGCTTAACAACCTGGGCCGTACAGAGCACTCAATGGCATTGATGTTTCTGGATATGGACCAGTTCAAACACATCAACGATACCCAGGGGCACGACGCCGGTGACATCCTGCTGAAAGAAGTCGTCAGCCGCATCAACACCGCTGTGCGCAACACTGACCTGGTATCCCGCATTGGTGGTGATGAATTCACCATTCTGCTGACGGATGTGAAAAACATTCAGGAAGTCAAAACCGTTGCAGAAAACATCCTGCGCTCAGTCTCGCGTCCAATCCGGGTGAAAGGTCAGGAGATCGCAACCTCGGTGAGTATCGGAATCACCATGGCGCCGGAAGACTCCGACGACATCAACACCCTGATGAAAAACGCCGACCTGGCGATGTATTCCGCCAAAGAGTCCGGCCGTAACAACTATCAGTTCTTCTCAGAAGACCTGAACCACTCTATCCTGCAGGGGCTGGCACTGGAAAAAGAACTGAAAGAAGCGATACAACGCAATCAGTTCACCCTGCTTTATCAGCCCAAAGTCAGCCTGTTTGATTACCACCCGACCGGCGTCGAAAGCCTGATCCGCTGGAACCATCCTGAAAAGGGCCTGCTGTCACCCAATCACTTTATTCCGGTCGCGGAAGAAACCGGCCAGATCATCGACATCGGCAACTGGGTACTGGAACAGGCCTGCCACCAGATTTCGTCAATGATCCGCGAAAACATCCTGCCCCCGGAAGCCAAGATTGCAGTCAACCTCTCGGCCAAACAGTTCAGCGATCCGAATCTGGTAGCGCACATCGTGAACGTGCTGGAAGTTACCCGCATCCCGCCTCACGCACTGGAGCTGGAGATTACCGAAAGCACCCTGATGGATGACGTTGAAGCCGCCATCGATATCATGCGCGAACTTAAGAGCACCGGCGTTTCCATCGCCATTGATGACTTCGGTACCGGCTATTCTTCACTCTCTTACCTGAAACGTCTGCCCATCGACGTACTCAAGGTCGACCGCTCTTTCGTAATGGATATTCCTGAAGACGAAAACGACATGGCCATCACCGCCGCCGTCATCGCCATGGCCCATAAACTCGGCCTGAAGGTCATTGCAGAAGGTGTCGAAACCCAGGAGCAACTGGAATTCCTGCGCCAGAACAACTGCGACGAAGGCCAGGGCTTCCTCATCAGCCGCCCGCTGTCACTGGGGCAGCTGCATCAGTTC
>JBPEXS010000279.1:0-2753 GCA_052031325.1 Thalassolituus sp.
TCAATCACAACTTCCTTGCCCAGCTCGCCAGAGCCGCACAGCAGCACCCGGGTTGCGGTTGGTGAAAACGGGGTACCCAGCGTGGTCATTATTTCTCCGTCGGATTCTGAAAAGTAAAAAAGTTCATAGCGGCTCGTTCGCGTTCGCCGACCTTATCCATCACAGCGCGTTTTTCATCGTTGCTCAGTTCACCCCAGCGCGAAATTTCTTCGCCACTGCGGTAACAGCCCAGACAGACATTATTGTCGTCCAGAGCACAGATACTGACGCAGGGAGAAGGCACAGGCGCTTGCGCTGAGTCACTCATAGGGATGGATTCCTGATCGGATGCCGTTAAAAAGGAGGGGCATTCTACACCAAACCCGCGCAGGTCTCAGGCCCGTTTCCGCACATCGGACTCACCGCAGAGCGCTGGTCGATATTAACAGGCAGCAGTGCTCAGCCCAGCGGGCGCAGATCCGTCATATAACGACGGGCATTGGCCACGTAATGAGCCGCACTGGCTTCCAGCATTTTCTGCTGTTCAGGGCTGAGTTCACGCTTGATCCTGCCCGGCGACCCCACCACCAGTGAGCCATCGGGAATCTCCATTCCTTCGGGAATCAGGGTATTGGCACCAATCAGGCAGTGACGGCCGATTTTGGCACCATTGAGGACCACCGCATTGATACCGATCAGCGAATAATCGCCCACCTCACAACCGTGCAGCATGGCTTTATGACCGACAGTCACGCCGGTGCCCAGCGTCAGCGGGATGCCCTCGTCGGTATGCAGGACCGAACCATCCTGAACATTGCTCTGGGGCCCGATGGTGATGCGGTGATTATCCGCGCGGATGGTGACGTTAAACCAGACACTGGACTCTGCCGCCAGTACACAGTCGCCGATTACCTGAGCGGAGTCAGCAACAAAAACGTCAGTGGATGTTTGCGGAATCAGGTCGCCCAGTGCGTACAGCATGGTGAACCTCCATGTCAGATCTGAACCGGAATTTCACATTCCCAGATGTTATTGAGCATTTCAGCGATGATCATGGCCGTGATACCCCAGATACGGAATCCTTCATAATCGTACGTGGGTATGCGGAAACGTTCTTTCTCGAAGAACTCTTCAGGCGGCTGGCCAAAAAACTCCAGCGGGACTTCAAAGATGGCATCCAGCTCAGCCAGATGCGGCACATGATCCAATGCCGGTGGAATCACCGCCAGTACCGGAGTAATCAGAAAACCAAAGCGGGAAACCACCTGATCGAGCTCACCGATGACATGCACCTGGTGGGCATGCAGGCCGATCTCTTCATGCGCTTCGCGCAGAGCAGTAGCGATAATTGACTCATCTTCAGGGTCGCGCTTGCCCCCCGGAAAGGCCACTTCACCACGATGCGTCGACACGGTTTCAGAACGTCGCGTGAGGACAATGCGTGGCTGTTTTTCGGCTGTGATGGCCAGCAGCACTGCAGCTTCTTTCAGCTCAGGCTGGTTGATGCGACGAGGCTCATGCTGGGCCAGGCGCTCTTTCAGGTGTGTATGAAGACTCAGATCGTTCATAAGCAGCTTTGTACGATTTGTCCACGAATTGAACCACAGTGAGGAACCTATTGACCAGAGCTTTCCACGTCAGCACTCCGGCCAGCTCATCACCAATAAGCATAAAAACTGAAATTTTTTATCGCAAAATAGTCTTAGAAAGACCACTTTCAACCCTGAAAGCATGTTAACTGATTGTTTTATAAAGGAATAACGTTGAGAGCCGCGAAAGCGTCAAAAAAAATATCTAAAGATATCAGTCGGTTAGACAGGTTAAAGATTTCACCGAGTGGATGTGTCAAAGAATAAACCCCGGTAGACTAGATTTCAGTTTTTGCAAACACCAGAATCACACTTTATTGGGAGTTATTCATGGAAATGCCTTCATTCGATGAGATGGTCCGCCTTGCTAAAGAGGAGCCAGAGAATTTCGAAGCTATGCGTCAGGAGCTGATTGAGAGCACCATTACTGACGCCCCTGAAGATCACCAGCGTCGTCTGCGTGGCCTGCAGTTTCAGGTGGATATGGAGCGCCGCCGTTCCGGTTCAGCCATGGCTGCCTGCATCAACATTTCTAAAATGATGCACGACTCTCTTTATACACTGGGTCAGACACTGAATGCTGCTGCCGGTGCAGAAACAGATCCTGTCATTGATCTGTTTGCCGAAGAACGTGCCACTGCCGCGACAATCCTGTCCTTTCCGATGCAGTCCGCCGACTGATTATCTTATACTCGTTCTCTGAATCAATCAGAGGACGAGGAGCCTCTGATGATGCGATCAGAGGTTCATCCATCTTGAAATACTGCAGCCTGTGTCAATCTGACATTGAATGGAAAATCCCCGCTGGCGATAACCGCCATCGTCATGTCTGTTCGTCCTGCGACACTATCTTCTATGATAACCCGCGTATGGTCGCTGGCACCCTGCCGGTTTACGAAGGCCGCATTCTTCTGTGTAAACGCGCCATTGAGCCACGCCTCGGCTACTGGACCCTACCGGCTGGTTTCATGGAGAACGGTGAAAGCACCGAAGAAGGCGCTCTACGCGAGACCTGGGAAGAAGCAAAAGCAAAGGTAGAGATTAAGCAGCTGTTCAGCATGATCGCCGTACCGCATATCAGCCAGGTGCACATTTTCTTCCTTGCCGATCTGCCTCTACCGGAATTTGATGCGGGTGAAGAAAGTCTTGAGGTTGCCCTTTTCCACCCGGATGACATCCCCTGGG
>JBPEXS010000028.1:0-1250 GCA_052031325.1 Thalassolituus sp.
CGTCTTTCTCAATGAATTCGCGGTACTCGTCCAATGTGGTCGCGCCGACACAGTGCAGTTCGCCACGGGCCAGAGCGGGCTTGAGCATGTTGCCAGCGTCCATCGCACCGTCACTTTTACCCGCACCCACCATGGTATGCAGCTCATCAATAAAGAGGATGATGCGGCCTTCTTCTTTGGAGACGTCCTTCAGCACTGACTTGAGACGTTCTTCAAACTCACCACGGTATTTGGCACCGGCCAGCAGTGCACCCATGTCCAGCGACAGGATGCGCTTATTCTTAAGGTTTTCTGGCACTTCACCATTAATGATGCGCTGTGCCAGCCCCTCAACCACGGCGGTTTTACCCACCCCCGGCGGGCCGATCAATACCGGATTATTTTTGGTACGACGCTGCAGCACCTGCACCGTACGGCGGATTTCTTCGTCACGGCCGATGACCGGGTCGAGCTTGCCCGCTTCGGCACGCTCGGTCAGGTCGACACAGTATTTGCTCAGTGCCTGACGGCTGTCTTCGGCATTGGCGTCGTTCACGCTCTCTCCTTTGCGCAGCTCGTTGATGGCCTGCCCGACTTTGTCTTTGGTGATGCCGGCGTCCTTAAAGACCTTGCCCGCAGCGCCTTTGTCTTCCAGTGCGACCAGCAGAAATATTTCACTGGCAACGTACTGATCACCGCGCTGTTGCGCCGCTTTATCCGCCAGATTCAGCAGGCGACCAAGTTCAGGAGCCAGCTGCAGGTTGCCGTCGGTCGTACTCACCCGGGGCAATTCGTCCAGCGCTTTACGCAGCGCCTGCTCCAGCTCACTGACGTTGGCACCACAGCGGCGCAGCACGTCTTTTACCGAGCTGTCGGTCTGTTCAAACAGCGCCAGCAACACGTGTGCGGTGTCGATGGCATTATGATCTTTCCCCAGGGCAATACTCTGGCTCTCGGCCAGGGCGTTCTGCAGACTGGTGGTTAAACGGTCCATACGCATGATGATTCTCCACGCTAAATGTATGGTTTTAATGTGTGTGCATTTCCGCCATTTTCAAGAGTGGGCTTAGTTTATTTTTTTGTGAAATACATCTCAGGCAGCCCGGCTTATAATAGAAGACAGTCCAACTTTCAGCCTGCCCACGGAGGCCACCTTGACCCAGAACGATATCCGTCAGGCCGCCCTTTATTTATTACTGGGCGAAGCATTACTGGCGGTGATGGGTGGCATTATCAAGTACCTGTCGGATTCTTTATCCACCGAGCAGCTG
>JBPEXS010000280.1:0-10659 GCA_052031325.1 Thalassolituus sp.
GATGCGCCTCCATGGCGTCCATCCAGCGGGTCAGTTCATTATCGTCCTTCGCATTGGCGATCCCGGCTTCGATACGGCGGTAATCGGTATCGCCGTCCATCACATAATCAACCGCGCTGCGGCTGCTGGCTTCGGTTTCCTGACGCATATGGGCAATGCGCCACTTAGAAGGGATATCCAGATCACCACCATCCACCTGCAGCTCACCGTTCAGCAGGGCAAACAGGCTCGACTTACCAGCACCGTTGGCGCCGATCAGCGCCATCTTCTGGCCATCGTGAATGCGCAGGCTGGCCCCCTGTAACAGGAAGCTGGTACCGCGCTGCAGAGAAACCTGATTAAATTCGATCATGAGTAGGAAAAGTGGTGAACATCATGGCAGCGCAGTGTGCCACAGACACGCTGAATAACCCACTGTGGCAATACGCTCTGGCGGTGTATGGCAGGCCCGGTGTCGCAACTGAATTGCTGCGCCTGCAGGACGAAAATGGCTGCGATGTACTTCTGTTGTTGTGTGCACTCTGGCTGGGTGAACGGGGCGTCGCGCTGACCGCGAAAGACCTGTCACAGCCGCACTATCTGGCCTGCCGCAATGATCAGATTCTTCCTTTACGCGCTGAACGGAGGGCCTGCGATAAAGCATCAGAGCCTGAACGGTATGAAGCCCTGAAACAGGCGGAGCTGAATGCTGAGCAACTGGGGCTGGCGCTGCTGTATCAGGCGTTTTCTGCCCGTGAGCCCGATGGCGGCAGCGCAGAAATTAACCTTTCGCTGCTGACGTCAGACTCCGGGTCGCTGCTGACTCTGATTGCCTGACGCATCCATCCTCACCGTCAGAGCAGGTGATAATGCTGTGCCTTCATCACCGCCTGTGTGCGGGTGCGACAGCGCAGTTTCTTCAGAATGCTGCCGATGTGGGTTTTAACCGTTTCGGCACTGCGGTTACTGCTCAGTGCGATCTGCTTGTTGCTCATACCGGTTGCCAGCCAGCGCAGGATTTCAAGTTCAGTGTCTGTCAGTTTCAGGTCGGGCTGATCTGCCCTATCTTCTGCCACATGAGAGTCGGCCAATGGCAGTTGGTAGTGTTCCTGTCCTTCATGGATCATTGTCAGGGCTTCGATAAAAGCTTCAGCCGGAGATTCCTTAAACAGAAATCCACGTGCCCCCAGAGCCCGGCAGCGCTGCACGGCCACGGCGTGACAGTGTGACGTCAGCAACACCACCGGGACGTCAGGCCAGTGATGACGGTGCAGCAGTAACTCTTCCGCTGTTTCCTGACTCAGGTGGTAATCACACAGAATCAGATCCGGCAGCTGGGGCTGTTTCAGGTGCTGCAGAGCGTTACAGACGGACTCTACCGCCACTGCCTGAAACAGGCCGGTACTGTTCAGCAACGACACCAGACTGGCACGTACCAGTGCCTGATCTTCCACCACCAGCACCTGCACGGTCAGATGCTCAGGGCAGAGCTCCTGGCTCCACGCCTGATTCATACCAGTGGCACTTCGAAGCAGGCTTTAAAGCCTTGTTCATCCATAGTCAGCCTGGTCTGCCCATGGAGACCGCGAATGCGCTCCTGCAGGCTGCGCAGACCGTTACCGGCGTGAAAACGGGCGAATTTCTGACGGTCTTTCATCGGTGTATTTTCTTCATAGCTCAGGCTGACACTGCGGCCACTGACAATGATGAGTATGAAGATCTCCCGCGCCGATGAATGCCGCAGGCTGTTGGTAATCAGCTCCTGACAGCAGCGGTACAGGTTCTGACTCATGACGGCATTCAGTGCTCTGAGATTACCCTCTGTGTCGATATGGATCTGCGGCGAAGCCACCAGCGAGGCCATATGT
This sequence comes from Thalassolituus sp., assembly GCA_052031325.1. Classification (GTDB taxonomy): domain Bacteria; phylum Pseudomonadota; class Gammaproteobacteria; order Pseudomonadales; family Oceanobacteraceae; genus Thalassolituus. The sequence goes on from JBPEXS010000280.1 coordinate 1,848, forward strand.
CGCAATGACTCACCGAGATCAAACTCAGACGCCTGCCAGGCATGGGACACCGCCCGTACCTGCTTTGCCAGACGATGGCTGACGTCGAGTGCACTGGTGATTAAGGGGTCAGCTTCCGGATGAGTAAAACAGTACTGGCTGAGGTTATGACTGATCACGGTACTCAGATGTCCGAGTTCATCGTGCAGATCACGGGCAAGGTTCATGCGGGTTTCGCGCTCGACGGTGTCTTTGAGCAGATCCTGCGTGGTGCGCAGTTCTTCGAGTTGCAGCGCAGACATGGTTGCCCGCCGTGCCTCATCAATCAGCGCATCAAACAACAGCCACATCAGCACCTGACTGGCAACCATAGCGAGCATAAAGCCCAGTGGCAGTATCCCGGACATCAGCAGCAGAAACAGCGCGCTGGCCACCCCCATCACAGCAAACGCCTGCTGCCGTGACAGGCCACCACAAAAGCAGGCCGATACCGGCAACAGGAAGGCGAGCAGGTTCTGATCAACATCCAGCCCGGAAGTGACCCAGATAATCAGCAGCGCCAGTCCATAGCCAGCGCCTGCCAGAATCAGCAACGGCCAGTGCCTCCGCTGCGGAAACTGCAGTATTTCGCGTTCAGGTAGCCTGAACAGCAGATAGAGAAATGCACAGAGCTGCAACAGCATCATAAAGCCCAGCAAAGGCACTGCCGCCAGAGCAGCATGGTCACTGAAAACCAGCTCAACAGTGATACTCAGTTCGACAATCAGCCCGATGAGGATGAAAGTCGCAGTACGCATCAGCAAGGGAGCAGGCAGTCGGAACAGGCTACGTTTCAGCACATCCTGTTGCAGGTAGAGAGACTGGTTCATGGTTCGCCTTCCACAGTGGCATGTCCCTCCTGTATAGCACGCGCACCTGAGGCCGACTAATGCCATTAGTCATCATGACGCTGGATAAAATCGTCAATCTCAGCATTGAGATGTGGGATTTCATGATGCACAAAGTGCGATCCGCCTGCCCATTCCAGCTCTTCCAGATCCGGCACCAGCTCTGCCGTGCCGGTGTACGCTTCTTCTGCAAAATACGGATCATCCAGACCACGGATCAACAGTACCGGGCGGCTCACGGTGTACACCGTCTTCATGATGGGCGGCAGTATGGGTGGCGTGGTCAGATCACTGGCCGGGTACGGCATGGCATCGTAGTAGTGCTTCATCTGGTCCCAGCCACTGACCGGCAGCCAGACCTCGTTCATCAGGCGCAGCAGGCGTTTATCGTCATAGAAACCACTGTTAAAGATACTGGTGTCACTGAAGATGACCGCAGAGAACTGCAAGCGGTCGGTCACCGTATCACCCTGAGCATACCCGATGTATTCGCTACGCTGGCTCTGGTCGCTGTGCGGGTCCAGCAGCGCCCGACCAAACAGGTACGGGTGCGGCACACTCATCAGCACCAGCTGATCAATCACATCCGGATGCAGCATACCCAGACTCCAGCCAATGCCCGCACCAAAGTCATGGCCGACCACGGTCGCTGTGTCATAGCCCAGACAGTGAATGAGGCGGCGTATTTCCAGAGCGAGGGCGATGAAGTCGTATTCATTCACCTCATCCGGTGACGAGGAATAGCGGTGACCTTTGATGTCGATGGCGACGGCATGATACTCGTTACCAAAGTACTCCAGCTGCTGTTCCCAGGCGTTGGCGAATTCCAGAAAGCCGTGCAGGAACAGGATCAGCTTCTTCGGGTTTTCTGGCTTTTTTTCCAGCGCAAAATAACGCCAGGTATTGCCGGCGATGTCGTCCACATCGATGTAAAACCGCTGAAAACTGCGGTTCCAGTCGCCTACGCTGCCACTGGCCAGCCGGGCTTCATCGTCAGGGTCAGGCGTAAATTCACTGATGCTGCAGTAATCAGCTGCATTCGCCGTGAATGGCAGCAGCATCAGACTCAGCAGGGTAATCAGAATGTGTCGGTTCACAGGCGCATCCTCCATGGTGTGAGAACCATGAGAATGCGCAGTGTCAGAGGCGGAAGGTATCCCCCGGATGGGGGACACGGTCAGTATCAGCGCGGCGGATCAATCGCCCCAGCCAGCGAGGTGTTCACCCGGAACCAACCCGCGATGGAATAACGGTCGCGCTGGGCGGGCAGCACTTCATGCGGGAATTCCTCACTGAGAAACACCACCACAGTGCCCATCAGTGGCGTTACGCGAATGCCTTCGGCGTCAGACTCAACAGGGTACAGCACCAGCTCGCCACCGTCGTCGTGCTGCCAGCCAGGGTTCAGATACACCACCAGCGACAGTACCCGGTTCTGCTGACCTTTAAAGGCATCCAGATGACGGCGGTAAAACTGCCCCGGCGCATAATGGGCAAAGTGGCTTTCGAACGAAAACAGTCCCAGAAACAGGCGACGGTTCAGGAACTGCTGCAGCGCGCCACTCCACCCCAACCACTGACGACCCGCATCCGACTCGCCATTGATCCAGCAGATTTCATCGGTACGGACGAAGTTGTTCTGCATCAAATCATTACCCCGGCCAATACCCGCTGCAGTAAAGTCATCATCAGATAGTCCGTACTGGTGAGCATATAGGGCTTCAGCGAGACCTGGAGGGAGTGCTGCTGGTCTTATGCTGTAACCCTGCTCTGTAAGATCACAGGCAATACCGGCAAACAGGGTCTCATCGGTACCGTCAAAGTCCGATATCCGCAGGGCTGCTGGGGCAGCAGTGAAGGTGTTCATGGAATCCGCGCGATCCTCAGCACAGCAGGCCCGGAGCATCCGGACTCAGATAATAGGGGCGCGGAATATAGGGTCAGTTGCGCCCCCCGGCAAGATTTTTTGAACGAAGAAAGGTTAATATTTTCTCTCTTTCTTACGATACGACTGTACAACCCACGTTATGGATCTGTTTGAACAGCTCAGCGGAGAACCGGCCAACCTGCTGCCCAACAATGGCACCCTGCTCTACTATGGCAGAGTTATGTCACAGGCCCAGGCGGATGACTACCTGCAACGTCTGACCACTGAGGTTCCGTGGCTGCATGATGAGGTCAATCTGATGGGTAAGCACATAGTGACCCGCCGTAAGTACTCATGGCATGGGGATCAGAACTGGTCGTATGAGTACTCCGGTTCCGTGAAAACCGCCCGCCCGTGGGTGCCCGTGCTTCAGGAGCTGAAACAGCTGGTCGAAGAGATCAGCGGTGCGCAGTATAACTCCTGCCTGCTTAACCTCTATCACGACGGTAGCGAGGGTATGTCCTGGCATACCGACAACGAGAAAGAGCTGCTGCCGCAGGCAGCCATCACCTCACTGAGTTTTGGAGCTGAGCGGCGCTTTCTGCTGCGCCATAAAGGCACAAAACTGACGCTGGAAAAGTATCTGGAACACGGCAGCTTGCTGGTGATGAAAGATGAGATTCAGCAACACTGGTTACACAGTGTGCCGACTATGGCTGCGGTGAAAACACCGCGCATCAGCCTGACCTTCCGTTCTATGGTCACTGACAGCAACTGATGCTCAACTCAGGCTACTTTGAGATCCTGAATGGTGCGATTCAGCCAATTGATTAAGGGCAGCCATTCTTCATGTTCTTTTTCATGCTGGCGGTCAAAATCCACCACTCCGAAGCCGCACTCTGCCGCTTTGACGTAGAACTGGGTGTCCCGCAGTGACGCCACCAGCGGTACGCCGTAGTCCTGCATGGCTTTTTCAAGCTGCTGATAACTCAGGGTATTCCTGCGTATACGGTTAGCCACAACAGCCATGGGTTTGGGTTTACGACGATAGGCAGGTGATTTCTGCAGCTGCCGCAGAAATACACCAAATGAGCGGATATCGATGGCCGAAGGTACTACCGGAATTATCAGAATGTCGACAAATTCAATGAGATCAGACAGCTCATTCACATCCATGGCCGCCTGAGTATCAATCACGACCCGCTCAGTCGCCAGAGGCACATTGCGCAGACGCCAGGTCCGCGTTGATGCCGCCGGGTTGTGAAAGGCCTGAACGCCATGAATCAAAGGCAGCTCAGGTGCGCGGGCGTCGAGCCAGTCAGACGCTGAGCCCTGTGGGTCCTGATCAATCAGGGTGGTCACTTCGCCACGACGGGCAAACTGGCAGGCAAGGTTGGTGGCCAGTGTCGTTTTACCGCAGCCACCTTTGGCATTCGCCACCAGGATACGTACCGGCTGCCGGTAGCGGACCGTCCGGCTTTCAGTGGTCTGTGTCGCTTGTCCTGTTGTCGTCACACTGACTCCCGCAAGGCGAGGATGAGTTTGCACCAGATTTCAGCATACGCAAAACCCCTGCAGAACACGAACTTCACCCTGATATCACCACAACAAAGTGGTCGTGCCTTCGTGTGCGGATGCCGGCTAGCGCTTAAGGAAATACACCCGCCCACTGGCACCCACAGCGCGATACCCTGAGCCCGAAAACGCCACATCTTCAACCGGTTGATTATTACCCACCCAGTTATCTCCGGTCGTTGCCCGCCAGATGGCCTGCTCTTCACCGGACTTCAGGTTCCACAACTGAATCTGCCCCGAGGTATTACCCGTCAACAGCTGACTCTCATTGGCACTGAAACGTGCAGCGGAAAAATGCCCGCGCCCGCTCGGCAGCTCTTTCAGGAGTTTGCCACTGCGTACATCCCAGAGTTTGCCGGATTCACCCATGGCTGAAGTAAACAGCAGCTTGCCCGAAGGAGAGATCTGCGCCGTCCGCACCTGATTGTCGTGCTTCAGGGTTTTCATGGCACTGCCGTCATTCAGATTCCACACCACAGCGGTAAGATCATCGCTGGCGCTGGCGGCCAGCAGCCCCTCATCATCGACACTGACGTCGTAGACAATGCCATCGTGTGGCAGCCGCTGACGGATGCCGCCGTTGCGGATATCAAACAGGGTGGCACTGTAATCATCGAGCCCCAACAGGGCATAGTCACCATGGGAGGTCAGCGCGATATCCTGTATCTCGCCGGGGGTATTCCAGTACCAGATGGACTCGCCAGTGGCGACATCCCACAGCACGATAGTGCGGCTGTCACTGGTGGCGATAAAGTCATCGCCCGGAGAAAAGGCTGCACTGGTGATGTTGCTGTAGCCCTCTGCTTTGTGATTCCAGTCGAAGTAGCGGTTAGCCGGCTTCAGTGTCCAGAAGCTACCGCCATGATGCAGACTGCCAATCAACGCCGTATCGCCACTGTGACTCAGAGTCGCGCTGTAAACACCTTCGACGGCCACCTCAGTAAACGACGCCGGCTCTGCCGCGCGGTCACAACCAGACAACACGACCACGGCGGACAACAGAAGCAGACGGGCAAAAGACATGAATCAGACCTGTATCAGAACATATACAGACAGTTTAGAAGATTCTGGCACGAACGCTCAGAAAGGCAGGTAAAGCGCAAACGAGGAGGAGGAAAGCAAAAAGCCCTGCGAACAGGGCCCGGAATTCAGCTCGCGACGGATTCTTCGCGGTGTATGTTGTGCAGTTTTTCAATCAGCTGATCTTCAATCTGGAAGCGCTCTTCCAGCAGCTCACCGATCTGAGACAGGTTGCCCGGCAGTTGGGCTAACTGATCGAGTGTGCAGTGACGGTCATAGGTATCATTGAAGTCAACAAACTTACCCGTCATTTCTTCGAGGCGTGGCAGCAGCTTATCGGCCAGCTCAATACCACCATCGTTGTATTCCAGCGCTTCGTTCTTGAGCTGCTCGTAAATCTCGAAGTGACCGGCAGAGCAGTAATCGATCAGTACTTCACAGAAGCGCTGAACCATAACACCCAGAGGCTCTTCATCAGACAGTGGCTTGGTGGCCGACAGGTTGCAGTACAGCACAATCAGTTTCTGGCGATCACTCAGCCATTTATCAATCAGCTGATGCACACCGCCCCAGCGTTCCTGGGCATCTTTGCATTGATCCAGCATAGTCATTTCCCGTTATTTTTGGCGATAATCCAGACAGTATATCTGGTGGGTTATGCACCAATTTAGGCACGCGAGTCATACCGTTGCAAGAAACTTTTCTGCTTTTTTTGTGTTGAAAATCTCAGCTTTTATGCTTCCAGACTCGCAGCAGACCCAGCATTGAAACCAGCAGAAATCCGCTGAAAACCAGCAACATCCACTGCGGCATACTCAGTGACAGAAAGGTCCAGGAGACTTCGGCGCAGCTGCCATCTCCTTTCAGCATGGCGGTCAGCAATTCGCTGAATGACAGCGAGTCCATCATGTACGCCAGCCCCGGCCCACACTCAGGTACTTCATCTGCTGGCAGACCCTGAATCCAGATATGATGGTCGGTTACGACAATCCCACCCAGAGACGCCAGTAGAACCCCGGTTATCATCAATCGCAGTGGCCAACGGGTGTTGCGTGCGAAAAAAGCACCCAGACACAGGAGCCCAATCACCAGGGTGATGATGCGCTGGACGATACAGAGCGGACAGGGATCCAGATAAAGCTGATATTCAAAATAATACGCTGCCGCCAGAAGGCCAGCGCAGAAGAGAAAACCGAGGAGGTAACCGGTGGTCAGGGCAACACCGGGAATAATTCGACTGAGCATGAAAATCCGTCAGTAATAAGGTGTGATTATTTTAGTGTACCATGCTTCAGAAAGCAGATTTGTCAGGAACTGCTAATCTGAAAGTCAGATCTGACAAGCTGCTCAAGGTTCCCCGCAATGCCCCGATTTATGCTGATCACTTTGCTGAATATCCTGCTGTTGGCCGTACCTGCTGTGGCATCGGCAGAAGGCGAAGAAGCAGCTGGCCCGACCGTTCAGTACATTGAGTTTGAGCCGTCGTTTGTGGTGAATTACGGCAGCAGCGGACGCATGAAATATCTGCGTACCGATGTCGCTCTGCGCGTCAGCAGCAGCGATGCCGCCGCCAAAGTCAGCCTGCACAAACCCTACATACAACACAATCTGGTGATGCTGTTCAGCGCTCAGGAAAGTGAAATCATGAACAGCTCTTCCGGTCATGAAAAGCTACGTCAGATGGCGTTAAAAAGTGTTCAGAAACTGATGAACGAACTGGAAGGTGAACCTTGCGTGGATGACCTCTACTTCAAGAATCTCGTCGTTCAGAACTGAGCACAGAACTGAGTACAAAACTGGGCACAGAGCTGCAGCAGACTCCTGCCTCAGCGACGTATGTAAGCCGCCAGATACTCAGCAAAGTCCACCGAATCACCGGCTTCAGTCGCAGCCTGCTCAGCCAGACTGCGTTCAGCCAAAGCCCGCCAATCGTCTCTCACTGCCGCTGCCAATGGCTCACTTAAGGTTTTACGGTGCTGACGTGCCAGATCCAGGGTGAAGGGCGCAAAACCCTTACCCGACTCACGCATGCCACGCAGTACACGGGCAGACGGTGTTAATTCCGGGTCAGCCAGCTTTAACCACTGCTGATTCAACGAAGCTTCTGCCGAACCGCTGTGGAAACTGCCATCCATCAGTTTTGCCAATGGGCGCATCTGATCAAGCAGGGAACGACCCCACTCGACCATAGATACGTCTCCACTTTCACCCTCCAACATCAGACCGGGGCGTCGCCCTTCATTGACCACGCGGGTCTGGTTGCGAACGGTCAGATCGCATTCTTCATCATCAATCAGCGGGCTTGGGCTCAGTGCACACCACAGCAGGAACAGATCCATAAACTGCATCTGCTCAACGTCCATACCGACCGGTAGGAATGGGTTCACATCGGTGGAGCGTATCTCAATGTATTCGATACCGGCACGGGCCAGAGACTGCAGAGGTTTTTCGCCGCTTTTGCCCACCCGCTTGGGGCGGATGCTGCTGTAATACTCATTCTCAATCTGCAACAGATTGGTATTGAGCTGGTTGTAATCACCCTGCTCGTTCTTCAGACCGATAGCCTCATATTCAGGTACCGGTATCTGCAACGCCCGGCTCAGGGTGGCGATGTAGTTATCCAGGGTGTTGTGACAGATACGCAGGCCTGCCTGAGCGTTGCTCTGATAGCCCAGGCCACTCATACGCAGAGACGTAGCATAGGGACCATACAGAGTGTGCGCATCGAACTCTTCGAGTTCATGATCACGGCCATCAAGGAAGGTTTTACAGACCGCCGGTGATGATCCGAACAGATATATCAGTAACCAGCCATAACGACGGAAGTTACGGATCAATCCAAGGTAGGTATCCGTCACAAAGGACATATCTGCCGTCTTACCCTGCTGCTCTGCCAGCAGGTTCAGCAAAGGTTCAGGCAGTGAAATGTTGTAATGAATCCCGGAAATGCACTGCATGATACGGCCATAGCGATGCCACAGGCCATGACGATAGACGTGCTTCAGACGACCAAGATTGGATGTGCCGTAATCGGCAATTGGCACACTCATTTCACCATTGAGAATGCACGGCATGGACGACGGCCAGATCAGCTCACTGCCCATCTGGCTGTAGGTATAGCGATGCACGACCTCAAGGTACGCTTGAGCTTCCAAAGCGGAACCAAACACCGGGGTAATGAATTCCAGCAGGGATTCGGAATAATCCGTGGTGATGGCCGGGTGAGTCAGGGCCGAGCCCAGCCCTTTGGGATGAGGCGCCTGAGAAATCACACCCTCGGCATCGCAGCGCAGCCCTTCTTTCTCGATACCACGTTGCAGGCGGACCAGTGCGGCTGTGTCACTGGCGGCGGAAATTGCCTTAAACAGTGCCTCAAGATGTGCGTTGAATGGTGCCAAAAGTGCCTCAGAGTCCGGAGATCAGAGACCGCATTATAGGAGCAAAGGCTCCGGCGGCGCACCTGATAAAACCCCTTCCGGGGCCT
>JBPEXS010000281.1:0-1834 GCA_052031325.1 Thalassolituus sp.
CAGCTGCGTGCAGCCTTTAAATCGGAGCCAGAAGACTCTGAACTGTGGGTGCAATGGCCGCAAACCCTTCTGGCGTTTATTCCTGAATCTGATACCCCGCTCTACCCCTCTGTGCAACGTCTGCTCGATAAAGCCTTATCTGAGCTGGGCAAGAAGCTGGAGCATTTTGGCCTGCCGCAAAAAGCCCAGTCTGTGTATCGCGCCTGCACTTTGCCGAAAGCCCAGGAGCGTTATCTGCGTTTGCTGTATAGCAGTGATACCTCTGAAGAGAAAGAAGAGACCCGTAAGGCGCTGGAGGCGGTGATTGCCCGGCGTAATAACGATGCCTTGTATCACTTTGCTGAAGACTTCTATAACCGCAAGTTTGCGGCAAAACGTCTTGGCAGCCATACCGAGGCGTTACGCGCCAGTGAGACCCTGACCCTCGACGATGCCCACCGGGGTTCACCGGAACAGGGCGTGATGGAGCACTACACCCAACAGGGCTGGCTGGTCTGGTTCAGTGAGAACACCCTTTGGCGGCAGTTGTTTGCGCTGGTGTTCTGGCAGGAGCTGTTTGAAGACGAGCGCAGCCTGCACTCGCCGTTTGACCGTATTCCCGCGAACCTGCGAGACCGCAGTTTCACCACCACCTTTGCCGATGTCATTACTCAGAAGCTGGAGCAGATAAAAACCGGGCAGTTTGTGATGCCGCTGTTAAAAGTGGCCACGGCAAAACACGGCCAGCCCAATGGCTTATTCCGCTGGGGGCAGCTGCGGCTGGATGCGCTGCAGCTGTTGGTTAATGTTAAATACGGCCCGGCAACCAGCGAAATTCTGCGCTTAATGGCCGAGGATTATCCGGCCATGAAAGACGGATTTCCGGATGTGTTGTTATCGAAAGACGGCGAACTGCGCCTGATAGAAGTGAAAGCCGAAGGGGATGCCCTGCGCCAGAACCAGCTGACCCGGCATAAGCAGCTACAACAGGCCGGGTTTGCCTGTGACCTGCTGCGTGTAGCTTATGCCTATGACCCGAACCAGACCTTTGTGGTGGTGGATATTGAAACCACGGGTGGCAAGAAAGAAGGCCATCGCATTACTGAGATTGGTGCGGTGAAAATCCGCGGTGGCGAAGTGATTGACCGTTATCAGACGCTGCTGAATCCACAGCGGCATATTCCGTCGATGATTACCCGCCTGACGGGTATTTCAGATGCAATGGTGGCTGACGCCCCGCTCTTTTCTGAAATCGCGGATGAGTTTGAGCAGTTCAGTAAAGACGCCATTTTCGTCGCCCATAACGTGAATTTTGATTATGGCTTTATGCAGATGGAGTACGAGCGGCTCGGGCGTTTTTACCGTCGCCCGAAGTACTGCACTGTGGTGAATATGCGGCGGCATTTTCCGGGGCTGGATTCGTACAAACTCTCGTCGCTGTGCCACACGTTTGACGTGTCGCTGGATACCCACCACAGAGCGCTGTGCGATGCCGAAGCGGCGGCTCAGCTGTTATTGATGATTCTGGAAAAACGGCAGCAGGAAGGTTAGTGACTCAGAAATATTCTGCGTGAATCCGCCACTCTGTGGCAGGTATATCAGGTCAATGATAAGCGCCCGGTTCTCTGATTCTCCGTAAGTCTCAGGAAAAGAGTGTAACGCCCCTGTTACTCCGGGTATTACCCGGGTGCATACTTCTTGAAACTGGAGCAGGCTGAGCCTTAAAACAGCTTTCACACATAACGCTGCGAATTGAAAAAAGGGGGCAAAAAGCCCCCTTAAAGTGGGAAGTACTGACTCGTCAGAGTAGCCAGCGGTAACACTTCCCTCTGGGTGGAGCAGACAGTAGGCCTCA
>JBPEXS010000282.1:0-3541 GCA_052031325.1 Thalassolituus sp.
TGACGGATCTCTTTACGCTGTACGCCAGCAACATAACCCAGCATGCCCTGCTCACCGAAGTACTCTTTAGCCAGGTTGTCCACAGACAGTGCAGTCGTGTGGTAAGTAGGCAGAGTGATCAGGTGGTGGAATACGTTCGCTTCGCGAGAAGTGTCAGCCTGGAAGGTCTTAACACGTTCGTCAGCAGCTGCAGACAGCTCAGAGTCGTCGTATTCAGCAGACATCAAGTTTGCACGATCGTATGCAGAAACGTCTTTACCTTCAGCTGCCCATGCATCATAGGTCTGCTGACGGAAGTTCAGAGTCCAGTTGAATGATGGAGAGTTGTTGTAAACCAGTTTCGCATCTGGGTGTACTTTACGTACTTCGTCCATCATGCCTTTGATTTCGTGTACTGTAGGTACTGCAGTTTCGATCCACAGCAGGTCAGCACCAGCGTTGATAGCTTCGATACAGTCGAATACGCAACGCTCGTGGCCAGTGCCCTGACGGAACTGGTACAGACCAGAAGGCAGACGCTTAGGACGAACCAGTTTGCCGCCACGGTTGAATACAACGTCACCTTCAGCCATGTCAGCTACGTCGATTTCTTCAACGTCCAGGTAAGAGTTGTAAACGTCACCCTGATCGCCTGGCTCTTTAACCACGGCGATTTCTTTGGTCAGGCCAGCGCCTTCGGAGTCAGTACGGGCAACGATCAGACCGTCGTCAACACCCAGCTCCAGGAAAGCGTAACGCAGAGCGCGCAGCTTAGCGTGGAAGTCGTTGTGAGGTACGGTTACTTTACCGTCCTGGTGACCACACTGCTTCTCGTCAGCAACCTGGTTTTCGATCTGCAGGCAGCAAGCACCGGCTTCAATCATCTGCTTGGCCATCAGGTAAGTCGCTTCAGCGTTACCGAAACCAGCGTCGATGTCAGCAATGATAGGTACGATGTGAGTTTCGTAGTTGTCGATCTGGCTCAGCAGTTCAGCTTCTTTTGCAGAATCGCCAGCTTCACGAGCGGCGTCCAGAGCGCGGAACAGACCACCCAGTTCACGTGCATCAGCCTGACGCAGGAAGGTGTACAGTTCTTCAACCAGAGAAGCTACGGCAGTTTTCTCGTGCATAGACTGGTCAGGCAGAGGACCAAAATCAGAACGCAGAGCAGCAACCATCCAACCGGACAGGTACAGGTAACGACGCTTGGTAGTACCGAAGTGCTTCTTGATGGAGATCAGTTTCTGTTGACCAACAAAACCGTGCCAGCAACCCAGAGACTGAGTGTACAGAGACTTGTCTTTGTCGAACGCTGCCATGTCTTCGCGCATGATTTTGGCAGTGTAACGAGCGATATCCAGACCAGTTTGGAATTTGTTCTGCTGACGCATACGGGCTGCAGATTCTGGGTTGATCGCGTCCCAAGGGCTACCAGCGGCTTCTTTCAGCGCTGCAACCGCTTTGATGTCGTCTTGATAAGTAGACATAAATCAGTCCTTCATTAGGTGTGTGAAAGGTTGCTCTCCGACCCGAGGCCGGTTTTACAGACAGGGGGATACTAGATGCTGGCAAGGCATAATTGAAATCAATAATGCCTATATCTGATATTCCTGTGGTGAATAGTGTTGAAAATCACACAGATAGCCCTTGAGATGCGGCCGTGACTGGCCTGATGAGATGATATAAGTCATGAATGACAGTTGCCAGCCAGTCAGACGGCCCCTGCAGCAGCCCAGGCACTCGACCAGGCCCATTGGAAGTTATAACCGCCAAGGTGCCCGGTGACGTCCACCACTTCGCCGATGAAATAAAGGCCGGGGACACTTTTCGCTTCCATGGTCTTCGAAGACAGCTCGTCGGTATTCACACCGCCAATGGCCACCTCGGCCGTGCGATACCCCTCCGTACCAGACGGTTTCACCTGCCAACGATGCAGGGTATCCGCGAGCAACTGCATGTGTTTTGCCGACAACTCGGCCAGAGGGCGGGCAGACAGTGCAGCCAGGTCCGGTTGCTGCAACCACAGATCAGCAAACTTCGCCGTGGTCAGTTCCGCCAGCCAGTTCTTGAGGTGAGTTTTAGGTTTCTGTTGCTGAGCGGATTTCAGTTCATCCAACACGTCATGGCCAGGCAGCAGATCGATACTCAGGGTATCTCCTTCCTGCCAGTACGATGAAATCTGCAGGATCGCCGGTCCGCTCAGACCACGGTGAGTAAACAAAAGGTCGTCACTGAACGTCGTGTTATTACACTCAACCGTCACCGCCACGGATGTACCAGACAGCGCGGAACACAGAGCCTTTTTCTCATCAGTGATGGTAAAGGGAACCAGCCCTGCCCTTACTGACAGAACCTCCAGCCCGAACTGACGGGCAATGTCATAACCAAACCCGGTTGCCCCCAGAGTCGGAATTGACGGGCCGCCGGTTGCTATTACCAGTGACCTGCAGTGCATCTCTCCTTCACTGGTGGTCAGTGAAAATCCGTCAGCGGTTTTCCCGAGCGCATGCACAGAGACATTGAGTTCAATCCGTGCACCGGCTTTGTCACATTCACTCAGCAGCATACTCAGAATGTCGGAAGCCTTGTTATCACAGAACAGCTGGCCATCTTTTTTCTCGTGATACGGAATGCCGTACTGATCAACCAGTGCAATAAAATCCCATTGGGTGTAGCGGCTGAGGGCCGATTTGCAGAAGTGCGGGTTGTTGCTGAGGTAACGCTGCGGTTCGATGTAGTAATTGGTGAAATTACAGCGGCCACCTCCAGACATGAGGATTTTTTTACCCGCTTTATTGGCATGGTCCAGAACGATAACAGAGCGCCCTCTCTGCCCGGCCTGAGCCGCACAGAACAGCCCGGCCGCACCGGCTCCGATGATGATTACGTCTGTCATCTGCGTCATGCGGCTCTCTGATACCTCTTAATAATTGCCCTGTCATAAGCGGCTGCTATTATGCCAGCTTTCTCACGACAGGTAGCAGGATACGGAACGGAATGAAGCTGATTGACCGCGAAGGTATGCACCAGACCACTGGCCTGGCTCCCTGGAAAATTAACCTCTTGCTCAGACTGATGCGGGTTCCTGCTCTGGAGAAAGAGTATTTCCAGCTGGATGACCCACGCGGTCTGGATCTGATTCAGGCCATCTTCGACGTGTACCGTATCCGCATTGGATACGATGCCGAAAAGATGAAGTCTGTGATTCCAGCAGAAGGCGGTTTTATCACCGTCTCCAATCACCCGTTTGGTTTTCTTGATGGCGTTTCCCTGATCAATACCATTGGCCGTGTACGCCCCGGATATAAAGTCGTGGCTAACTTTCTGCTGGCATTTTTTGAACCGATCAAAGACATGTTCATCACCGTGAACCCCTTCGAGAATGCCGGGCCGAAACGTATGGGTGGCACTCAGAAGTCACTGGATATTCTGCGCAGTGGGAATGGTGTTGGCCTGTTCCCGGCCGGCGAAGTGTCTACCTGGTACAAGGACCGTAAGGGCATTCAGGATAAGGACTGGTCGCTTTCAAGCATGAAATTGATTCTGCAGGCGGGTGTGCCAG
>JBPEXS010000283.1:0-4614 GCA_052031325.1 Thalassolituus sp.
GGCTCAATCTCAACAGTGACCTTACCGGCATCGCGAAAACCCAGGTCTTCAGTCAGGGTCTGTTCGCCAGCGTTGGAAAGAGTCAGAGTCAGTTCAGTGATGGGAGGCTGGCCGTCCAGTAATTCAACGGTGCCAGTCAGGCTGTCCAGCACCAGATCCGGATTCGCCGACACTGATGTAGATAAAAGTGCCAGCAGGCAGAGGAAACGATAATGCATCATTCTTTCCATGTTGATCATAAAGCCACTGAAGACCGTAGCGGGTACGGCATGTTAGCGTCTGATTCTGACCATGCAACAGATACATTGTCTGTTTATGAAACTGATCAGAAAACACCCAGATCCGAATGGATCAATGGTTACGAAAACATCAGTTTTCAATACAACTGGTCAGTAGGTTGCCACAAGTGTGCGGCAGTAAAGGAACTAAGTGCCTCAACCGCGAACCTCAGATCAGGTACAGTTATTATTGGGTCAAGACATGACAGTCTCAAGGCGTTGGTGGTCTCTGAAAGCGTGGTATTGGCGAAAATGTTGGTGGCAGGGTGACTTTCCTCATCTTGCTCTTTCAGAATTATCTGTTTCAGTTTTAGCCGGTCATAAAACCCGGTTTGTTATAAAGGACAACAGCAAATGAAGACGTTTATTCAGTTAATCAAACGCACCTGGGTACCTCTTGTAGCTGCGCTTTTATTAATAACCGCAGCGTTTGCCCCAATGTCAGATGGCTGGCGTATCACACTGACGGTCATTGCCGCACCGGTACTGCTGATCGGAGTTTATGACTGGTTTCAGATCCGCTTTACCATCACCCGCAACTACCCCGTACTGGCCCGTATCCGCTGGCTGTTTTATGACCTGCGTCCTTTTCTTCGACAGTACATTGTAGAGGGTGACCTCGAAGGTAATCCCTACAGTTTTGAAGCGCGTAATCTTGTCAGTGCCCGGGCGACGGGGGTTACCGATACCAACCCGTTTGGCTCTGACCGCAACATGGACGAAGCCGGTTATACATGGCTCGCGCATTCGATGAACCCGGTTGAAGATGTCGATGAAAATCCACGTGTTACCGTTGGCAACAGCCAGTGCCTCCAGCCTTATAGTGCTTCGGTATTTAATATATCTGCCATGAGTTTCGGTGCTCTCTCTGCCAATGCCATTTCAGCGCTGAATCTGGCCGCTGCCAAAGGTGGCTTTTATCACGACACCGGAGAAGGAGGGATCAGCAAATACCATAAAAAATTCCAGGGTGATCTGGTGTGGGAAATAGGCACAGGATATTTTGGTTGTCGAGATGAGCACGGAAATTTTGACGAAGAAGCATTCCGTGAAACGGCACGTCTGCCTCAGGTAAAAATGACCGAACTTAAATTAAGTCAGGGTGCAAAACCAGGCCACGGCGGGATGTTACCCGGTAAAAAAGTGACACAAGAAATATCCGAAGCGCGTCAGATACCAGTGGGTAAAGACTGTATTTCTCCGCGACATCACAGCGCATTTTCTACGCCTGTAGGTATGCTCGAATTTGTGAATAAAATGCGTGATTTATCCGGTGGCAAACCCGTTGGTATTAAATTTTGTGTGGGCCAGCCGCACGAGGTGATGGCGCTGGTTAAAGCCATGCTGAAAACCGGAATATATCCCGATTATATTGTTGTGGATGGTGCCGAAGGCGGCACAGGTGCAGCCCCTCTGGAACTCAGTGACTGGGTCGGTATGCCACTCACAGAAGGGTTGATTCTGGTACGCAATGCGCTGGTAGGAACTGGCCTGCGCGAGCACGTTAAAATCGCAGCCAGTGGCCAGATTTATTCCGGCATGGGCTTAGTAAAAAACCTCGCCATTGGTGCCGACTGGTGCAATGCCGCGCGGGCTTTTATGTTTTCTATAGGCTGCATTCAGGCCAAGCACTGCCACGAAGGCAATTGCCCGACAGGCATCGCTACTCAGGACCCTATGCGTCAGCGTGGCCTGGTGGTGGATGTACAGGGTGAGAGATCGGCCCGCTTTCATCGCAAAACCGTGCACGCCATGATGGATATGGTTGCCGCAGCTGGCCTGCACCATCCCGATGATCTGCGTCCACACCATCTCACCACCCGCCGCAGTGGGGTAGAAGCCTGCGGTATCCAGGAGCTGCACACCTTTCTGGAGCCTGGTGACCTGTTGAACCATCCGGAAAACACACCGTATGCGGCCTGGTGGAATGCCGCGAGCCCGGATACGTTCAGCGCGGTTTCTGATCCGGATTCAGGCATTATCGCTAGCACTGTAAATACTGCCGGTCAGGACAACCCAAGCCTTCAACGGTTGTAAAAAGTCGCTAATAAAATGGCTGTAAAAGGTGTGAAATAAGAGACTGCAAAATATGGAAATTCAGAACCTGAAAAGCGCCCCTCAGCATCTCATGCAATTAGCCCAATGGCACCAGGCCGAATGGTCATATCTTAATCCGGGATCTTCATTAGAAGACCGCATCGAAAAAATGCAGGCCTATCTGAGTGGTGACTTTCTGCCTTCCACCTGGGTAGCGCAGGAAAATGACCAACCGCTAGGATCGGCCGCAATAGTCAAACAGGATATGGACATACACCTCGACAAGTCACCCTGGCTTGCCAGTGTGTTCGTCAGCCCTGAATTCCGTCAGCAAGGTCTGGGTTCAGCTCTGGTCAGAGAGGTGATGGAAGCCGCCAGGCAACAGGACGTGTCAACCTTATGGTTATATACACCTGACAAGGCCAGTTTTTACAGGCAAATAGGCTGGTCCGTGTTTTCCCAGGAAAAATACCATGGGCACAAAGTCACGATTATGTCTGTGAGACTCAGCTGAGGGTCCGGGACTGCAGCCCAGAGAAGCCTTGGCCCCAGCTTTGACAAGAATGTCACTAAAGTAACAAAAACAAATCATGTGTCATTGTGGGCCATGTAAAGAGGCTATAAAACCTCCCAATCTCCCCTTTCTGACTGATTTCTAACGAAAAATCCTTATTTTTCAGCATGAGAATGTGACCTGAGACCCAGTTTTTTAGGGTCGTTATCCGCCAAATTTCCTAGGGAAAAGTGGCGGAACCACCCCTTGGGCTGACGGGTGAAGGCGGTCTATAGTCGCCACCACTGCAACGCAAAACGCCATGGATGGACCAATGAACGCCGACTCTGCCTTAAAGCCACTCGTCTTTTCCTGCTTGGGCTGACCATCTTCATGAGCCCCGTAGCTTCCGCTGACACCGATTCAGACGGTGACGGCGTAGTCGACAGCATCGATGTGGATGACGACAACGACGGCCTGATCGAACTCCATTCACTGGCAGAACTGAACATGATGCGCTTCAACACCAATGGCTCATCGCTTAAGCCTGATGCAGAAACCGAGGGCAGTTCCGAAGGATGCTCATACATCAACGACCTCGGAGATGTGAATGAATGGTGTTTTGGCTATGAGCTGGTTGCCGATGTGGATTTCGACACCAATGGCAATGGAGAAATTGATCAGGGTGACGAATTCTGCAATTACAGTGAGGAGCGGGGTGTCTGTGAAGGCTGGGACCCGATAGGGTACTTATTCCAGGCGGTGTTCAATGGTAATGGGCATACCATCCGCAATCTCTATATTGATCACCCGGGAGCGCCGTACACAGGTTTCTTTTACCGTACCAACTACCGCACTCTTTCTGACGTAATCTTCACCGGCCCGCTGACGTCGGTAACAGGGGGAGGATTTACCGGAATCGTAGCCGGAGACTTGGGTGACAGAGCCGTAGTCAGTGGCGTTGTGGTCGAAGGTACCGTTATAGGTACTGGCGATAGTTCAGGTTTCTCGACGGTTGGTGGCATTGCCGGTGTTCTGCACAGTGCAACCGTCAAAGACAGTATCGTCAGCGTAGAGATCATCGGCCAATCCTTCGATGGTGGGTACAGCACTGTAGGAGGTATAGCCGGTACCATCTGGTCAGACTCGCTGATTGAAAATACGGTCATTACCGGGACAGTCGACGGCTACAATGCTGGCGGCGTAATTGGTTACTTCCGCGATTACGGCATCATCCGTAATACAGTGTCTGCGGCCAGTGTGACAGGCATAAACTCAGTAGGAGGCATGGTCGGTGTCATGGTTTACGATACCACCATCGAGAATAGCCTGGCGCTAGGCGCTGTGAATGGCACAGCTGCAGAAACCGAGGCTGGTGGTCTTGTCGGGGCGTTCAGTCTGGACGTCTGGCTCAGCCCATTTACCCTTGTTGAACTCCCCCATAATTACTGGGCGACGGACACAACCGGGCAATCTCAATTATTCGGTACAGATCTGACTGTTTATGACCGTGCTCAGATACGTGTCGTCAGTAGCTCCTACGGAGCCACACTCGACCAGCTGGAATGCCCGACACACGCCAGTGCTGCCTACTGTCTGCTCCGCACCCGTCTTTACCTTAATTGGGATGAATCCCTTTGGGATTTCGGCAGTAGTGATGACCTGCCAGGTCTGATCATTAACGGCACTGTATACCGCCCGATACAAACAATGGATGACAGCTTTGACATCATCGAAGGGTGATTAAACGTCACCCCAAACACTGACATAAAAAGAAATATCCGGGTTTATAACCCAGACAAAAAA
>JBPEXS010000284.1:0-2285 GCA_052031325.1 Thalassolituus sp.
TGTCTGGTCTGCCCGGATGACTCCGGGCAAGCGGACCCGGCCATGGATGGCCGATGGTGCGCGTGTCCAGTAAACATTGAGAGAATGAGGACTAAGGCCCAGAAAGCGCGAAAGCTGGGGGACGGCCATGCCGGCCGGGGGATAAGTTCCCCCAGGAGGCATAGGGAAATGGGGGATGGTCAGAAGTGTTTCCGCGAGCTGTACTAATTAAGGAGTGCTTAATGATTCCGCGATGCATCAATTTTTTCGGGCTGGTCATCATGCGAAGGAACGTTATGGCGTGAAGACACTGGGTGATTATCTGGCGGATGAGTTTGATCGTTTATTGATAATCCGGTTTAAAGATCTGATGCGCTTTCCCGTATCTTCTTTAAATGAATAATCCGAGATCCATTGGTTAATAGTGCTCTTAGATTTTCTCTCTGGGGGACCTTCTCCCCCAGCCCCCCTGCTTCGCGCTTTCCGGAGCCATGTGTCTTCATTCCTTCTGAGCTGACGAAGTACAGCCACAACAGGCGTCCATGCCTGTCGTGTCTTTGCTCGGCGTCCTGCCTCGCAACTTCTGCGCTCAATCAGGAATTTCAGTGGCTCCCGGAGGCGCTGAAGGGTCAGGCCGCGAAATCGGATTTTTAAAGTACACCGTTATCCTTGGTGTTTTTGGCTCGCCCTCGCGCTAAGGAGTCCCGTTTTTTAAACGCTTTGCTTGGATCCTGCGGTCAAGCCGCAGGATGACAGGTAGGTCGGTGACACGAAATTGGGTTTCTAAAATGGTTGTGAGGTTTAGTGTTTGTTGAGGCCCTCAGTGATGGAAGTTTATTTAACAGAGTCGCTGGTGTTCAGTGCGCCTGTTGCGAGTCACGATTTTCAAAAACGAACAGGTCGGAAGAACAAGGATGTTCTGACAGATCCGCTGAGGCAGGAGCCGAATCGGATCGTGGCCGTAGTGCGTTTGCAGAAGAGAGTGAACAGCGAGCAACACAGCGCGAAGCAGGCTGGGCAGGCACACCTGGGGTGGGCCAGCGCCGGGAGGAAGCATTCCTCCCAAGAGCAAAATGATGCTAGAAAGTTGTCGAACTCGGGTGACAAGTTAAGCGTCTTTTCCAAGCGATTTCTGCGGTATCAGTTTCGCACCCACAGTCACCACTCCCAATACCACCGCCCCGGCAATCAAGCCCACCACCAGATTAATCAAGGTACCCATCACACCACCGGCGAGAAAAATTCCGGTGCCTTCTGCCAGATTCACCGCATCGTGACTGAAGTGTTCAA
Source organism: Thalassolituus sp. (assembly GCA_052031325.1). Taxonomy (GTDB): domain Bacteria; phylum Pseudomonadota; class Gammaproteobacteria; order Pseudomonadales; family Oceanobacteraceae; genus Thalassolituus. Next base: position 1,270 of record JBPEXS010000284.1, read on the forward strand.
GCACGCCGAGGTTGTGCACGAGAATGCCACCACCAACAAGAAACATAGCCAGAGTGCCGACGATTGTGAGCAGTTTCATCAGTTTGGGTGCCAGGCCCAACAGGAAGTTACCCGTCATACGCTTCAGAGCGGCCATGGGTGCCCGGGCGTTTTCAACCATCCACAGACCAACATCATCAACCTTAACGATAGCCGCGACCAGGCCGTAAACCGCAAAGGTAAAAAACAACGCCAGCAGGGATAAAATCAGTACCTGCGTGACCAATTCTGACCCGGACACGACTCCAAGAGAGATCACAATAATTTCTGCAGAAAGAATAAAGTCGGTGCGTATCGCGCCTTTAATTTTTTCCTGTTCAAAGGCCACCATATCAACGTCAGCAGATATCAGTGCATCGTGCAGTGCCTGTTTTTCTTCGGTTTTTTTCTCATTCGAATGAAAGAATTTATGCGCGAGTTTTTCGACGCCTTCAAAACACAGGTAGGCTCCGCCAATCATCATCAGGTATTTGATGGCGGCGGGAATAAAGGCACTGATCAATAATGCTGCTGGCACCAGAATCAGCTTGTTTTTCAGCGAACCCTTGGTCACAGCCCAGACAACCGGCAGTTCGCGCTCAGCACGGATACCGCTGACCTGTTGGGCATTCAGGGCAAGGTCGTCACCCAGTACGGCGCTGGTTTTTTTGGCCGCGACTTTTGACATAGCAGCGACATCGTCCAGCACAGTGGCGATATCATCGAGCAGGGCGAGCAGACTACCGGCGGCCATACAACCTCGTTACATATTCAGACGGACCATTCAGAAACCTACACCTAAGGTGAGGCCGGTGTAGCTTATATCGAATGGACGTGAGCTGTCTGCAAATGCCTGAGTTAACCTGTGGTATTCAACAGCCGCACTGAACATTAACCCGTTTGAACTGCGGTTACGGATGCCCAGTCCCAGATAATAGCCATTGCCTGATGTCCAGGCTGTGACCTGGCCTTCAGGGTAGACATCATCAAAGCGCTCA
>JBPEXS010000285.1:0-2037 GCA_052031325.1 Thalassolituus sp.
GTATTCAGGTCGTTTTTAAGATCGACCGAAAGAATGAGGCAGAACGGTGACGTTTTTATGACAAGGCGGTGGAGTGTAAAGGTCAGGCCTTCTGGCGCATTTTGCCCTGCTTTACGGCGGCGGCAGGCATAAGCGGCAACTAGGCTCAGAGCGCCAGGGAAGGCACCTCACTCAGTCAAAAAATAATAAGGACGACACGTATGATGCGCTTTCTCCCTTCTCAGAATGCTTCTGAACAGGATCACACACAAACACTTCTCAGCCTGAAGCTACTGCTTCTGGTGTTACTGATCAGTGGCACTTGCTCAGTGCAGGCCTGGACCGATATTCCGGATCTGCAGGACCGCTATCTGACACTGCCCGATGGGCAGACCATGCATTACTACGACGAAGGTAACCCGGATGGAAAAACCCTGTTGATGGTGCATGGTTACCCGACGTCGGCGTTTCTGTACCGCAATATAGTCGCGGATCTCTGCCCGGATGAGACCAGCGAGTACCGCTGCATCGCCATGACCCACATAGGGTTCGGTAAGTCGTCATGCCCGGATGAAGGTTACGATGTCGGCCCGGTTTACGCGGTGTCCCAGCTGGAAGCCTTTGTTCTGGCCATGGATCTGACGGACTTTGCCACTGTGGTGCATGACTGGGGTGGCCCGATTGGCACGCTGGCCAGCCTGCGTCACAGTGAGCGGGTGAGCCATCTGGTGATCCTCAATACCATGCTCACCTTCCCGGAAGAGGATCTGGTCGGGCGTATCATGGACTTTGCCGAAGACTGGTTTGCAACCCAGCGGACTCTGATTGAATGGGCCTACGACGGCCTGGTCGGAACCGGCATTCAGGCACTGACCAATCATCACCTGACGCGTAAAGAACGGGCGGAATACGAAGATCCGTTCAACGGCGAGCTGGGCGCCTGCCGCGCTCACGCGGGCGTGAATCTGTTTGCTAAAGCCCATTCAGAAGAAGGCATGTTTGCCGAAATTGCAGACCGCGCCGCAACCGACTGGGCGAATAAGCCCACCGTGCTGTTCTGGGGGCTGGATGACCCGCTGTTTGGTAACCGCACACAGAAAGGCGTCGATATTCACGAGCGGATTGAAGCGCTGTTTCCGCAGGCGGGCACCGTCGTGTTCGACGCCAACCACTTTATGCAGGAAGACCAGCCTGAAGGGATTGCCGCCGAGATCCGTAACTTTGTCCCGGTCGACTGATACCACGGGCTGACCCAATAAAAAACGGGAGCGCAGGCTCCCGTTTTTGTTGACGCGGCAGATTGCTCTGCGTGTTATTCAAACTTACCGTTGTGGTAAATATCCTGCACGTCTTCGAGATCGTTCATCAGGCTGGCAAAACGTTCGAACTGCTCGGCGTCGTCACCTGAGATCGGGTGTTCCATGGTCGGCAGGTAGGTGATTTCTTCCACCTCAAAATCGATCTCGGGGTTCATTTCCTGCAACGCCGTCTTGGTTTTGAAGAACTCCGTCGGTGGTACCAGAACCGTGATCATGCCGTCTTCGGCTTCGATATCAGACACATCGACGTCAGCCATCATCAGAGCTTCCAGCGCTTCTTCCTCGTCTTCACCGGCAAACACGAACATAGCGCGGTGATCGAACATGTGCGAAACCGAACCCTGGGTACCCAGCTTGGCTTTGGTTTTGGAGAACACACCACGGATCTCGCCGAAGGTCCGGTTGCTGTTATCCGTCAGAGCACTGATCAGCACCATAACGCCACCCGGGCCGATGCCCTCGTACAGAGCCGGTACAAAGTCTTCACCTGTACCACCACTGGCTTTATCGAGAGCCTTTTCAATCACGTGCGTTGGCACCTGATCTTTCTTAGCGCGGTCAATGAGCGAGCGCAGCGCCAGGTTAGCAGTCGGGTCGGTACCGCCGGCTTTGGCCGTTACATACACTTCACGACCGTACTTTGAGTACACTTTGGTCTTTGCCGCAGCCGTTTTGGCCATGGATTCTTTACGGTTCTGATACGCTCTGCCCATAGGAATTGCTTCTGTTTATCGTTCTG
>JBPEXS010000286.1:0-1757 GCA_052031325.1 Thalassolituus sp.
ACCAGCTCTGACTCATTGCAACCCGCTTTTCCGCCGGAAAGCGGGTTTCTGCTTCTTTAAGCCCATCAATTTTCTTCAGTCTGGGTAACAGTCCTGCCCCGTTGGTCATCTGAATCGACAGGCCTGGGCGGGCATTCAGCTCCAGCAGCAATGGCCCCCGGTCGCGGTCGATCACCATATCCGTTCCCAGGTAACCAAGGCCGGTCACGTCGTAGCAACGCGCCGCAGTCACCAGAAGATCATTCCAGTCAGGTACCACCAGCGCCGACAGGTCTTCACCCGTGTCCGGATGAACATCAATGGTCTGATCACGCTGTACCGCATTGAGTGCCTTGCCACTGGCGAGATCGAGGCCGACTCCCACAGCGCCCTGATGCAGGTTCGCTTTTCCGTCAGATGCATGGGTCGACAGTCGCATCATTGCCATTACCGGGAAACCGCGGCAAACGATCACGCGGATATCCGGCACACCTTCTACAGTAAACCGCTCAAAATGCGGGGCGACATGAATCAGATCTTCAATCAGGGTGACATCGGCACTGCCACCCAGGCTGTAAAGGCCAGAAAGAATATTTGAGACGTGGCGCTGCAGATCCTCTGCACTCACCGCTGCGCCACTGCTTTTATAAAACACATCGCCTTCACGGTGAGTAATCACCAGAATGCCTTTACCGCCACTGCCTTTCGCCGGTTTGACGGCAAAGCCATTGTGTCCGTCCAGGTGATCCAGCAGATGGCGGATCTCTGACTGCTGTCGGATTTCGCAGATGAGGTTAGGCGTCGGAATATCCGCCATGGCCACGGTCTGTTTCGTCAGCAGCTTGTTATCCACCAGAGGGAACAGTCGGCGCGGGTTGTAACGGCTGACGTAATCACGGTTTCTGCGGTTAATACCGAGGATGCCGTAATCACGCAGGCGGAAGGGCGAGATAAAGCGCGGCTGGTTCATGCGCGTTTCCGGAAAGCGGTAAAGCGTCTGAGCTCAGACAAGCGGTATCCGGTGTAGGACCCCAGCAGGAGCACCAGCGCCAGAATCACCAGCTGAATGCCCATAAAGTTAAAGGTCAGGTGGCGCATCAGTTCTGACTGCATAGCAAAGAAGGCCACCACAGCGGTCAGCAGGCTGCCACCGCCCTGAATCATCACTTCGCGCGGGCCCTCCTCTTCCCAGAGAATCGACATCCGCTCAACCGTCCAGGCCAGAATCACCATCGGGAAGAAGATGATCTTCAGACCCTCGGTCAGCCCCGTCTTATACGAAATGACACTCAGCAGGGTGATGATGCCGATCACGGCAACAATACCTGCGGATATCCGCGCCACCAGTAACAGGTTGAGGTGCGACAGATAACTGCGGATCGCCAGCCCCGTGCCCACCACCAGCAGAAAGCCGAGAATGCCGGTGACCAGCGAGGTCTGCAGAAAGGCAATAGCGATCAGCACCGGCATAAAGGTACCCGATGTCCGCACCCCGACCAGGATCCGCAGAATACAGACGACAAGCGCACCGACCGGCAGCAGAAAGATGGTCTTGAACATGGCCTGCTCTTCCACCGGCAGACTGTGTACCGAGAAATTAAACAGGCTGTCGTCAGGCATAATCTCTTCCTGAACGCCGTAGGCTGATTCCTCACGGCGCAGCATAGAGAAACGCACGCCGGAATCGTAGCCACCCATCACATCCAGCACCGGGGCACCGCTCTGCTCCCAGAGCAACAGCGGTTTCTGCTCTTCCTGGTCGTCATCGGTCAGCCGGA